>JAOAPR010000158.1 GCA_025463005.1 Bryobacterales bacterium
ACTGTTCGAACCCACTATCTGGTATGCCATCGATCCCAGCGGTGCCGTGACCGTCAACATTATCCGAGCCGAGATGGGCCAGCATGTCGGCACCGCTCTCGCCCGCATCGTGGCCGACGAATTGGAGGCCGACTGGAGCAAGGTGAGGATTGTCGAAGTCGACACCGATCCGAAATGGGGCGAAATGGTAACCGGCGGCAGTTGGTCAGTGTGGCAGAGTTTCCCGGTGCTCAGCCGAGCGGGCGCCGCTGGCCGCATAACTCTGATCGAAGAAGGCGCTAAACTGCTCGGCGTCAGTCCGCAGAGTTGTACGGCGCGCAACGGTGCGGTGGGGGCAAAAGGAAGATCGATCCTTTATGGCGATATCGTGGCGCGCGGCAATCTGCGGCGCACCTACACGCCCGAGCAGTTGAACGAAATTCCGATTAAAGCGCCGGCCGATCGCCGGCTTATCGGGCGAGATACGTTGGCGCTCGATGTTCCATCGAAGACCGACGGTAAAGGTCGCTATGGCCTTGATGCGGTGGTCGAAGGCATGATCTACGCCCGCCCCAAAATCCCCCCCACCCGGTACGATTCCAAAGTAGTGTCGATCGACGACTCGACAGCGAAGCGCCTGCCTGGATACATTCAGAGCCTTGCCCTGGACGACCCCTCGGGCACGGCGCCGGGCTGGGTCATGGTGTATGCGGAAAGCTTCATCGTAGCCAGTCGAGCGGCCGATCTTGTAAAGGTGAAGTGGAGCTCCGGCGAGGCAGCTCATGTGTCCGAGGGCGACTTCCACCACCGCGCGGCCGAACTGATCGCAGACCCGAAGGGAGGCGCCCTGCTCGTCGACGACCCAGGCGTGGACGCGGCTCTCACCTCGGCGAAGCAGAAGCTCGAGCGAACGTACACGACCAGCACCGTGATGCATTTCGCGCTGGAGCCAATCAACGCCTTGGCTTTCGAAAAGAACGGCGTTTTCGAAATCCATACCGGGAATCAATGGCAAACACTGATCCTGCCGGTGCTGGCCAAGGCTCTGGGCCGCAGCCAAGACAAGGTTGTGCTGCGCAGCTATTTGCTTGGTGGAGGATTTGGTCGTCGCCTTGATGGTGACTATGCCGTCCCGGCTGCGCTTGCCGCCAAGGCAGTCGGCAAGCCGGTCAAGATGGTCTGCACGCGACCCGACGACATGCGCTTCGATTGCCCGCGATCGCCCTCGATGCAGGTCCTGCGCATGGCCTTCGCGGATAGCGGCCGGGTGACGGCAATGGATCATCAGGCGGCGGCGGGCTGGCCTACCGCCGTCATGGCCCCGGCGTTCATGCCAAAGGATGCCCACGGCGTTCCGTACGATCCGTTTGCCAGCCAGGGCGCCGACCACTGGTACACGGTGGGAGCCCAGCGGGTGCGCGTGCTGCGCAATGATCTGGCCGACCGGTCATTCCGCCCTGGTTGGCTGCGCTCGGTCGGGCCGGGTTGGCTCAACTGGGCTGTCGAAAGTTTCATGGACGAGGCGGCTCACGTGGTCGGCATCGATCCCGTGGCGTTTCGGTTGCGCTTGCTGGACGGCGTCGGCCGTAATTCCGGATCAGCGCCGAACGCTGTGGGCGGTGCGCATCGGCAAGCCGCGGTGCTTGCTCGTGTCGCCGAGAAGGCGGGATGGGGTAGCGCAACGCCCAATGACGTAGGACTTGGCGTTGCTTCGACTTTCGGTCAAGAACGCAGCATGCCCACTTGGGTCGCCTGCGTTGCTCGTGTACGGGTCAACCGCACCAGCGGTCACGTCACCGTAGAGAAGCTGACCCTTGTCATTGACGCTGGCACGGTTATTCATCCGGACAGCGCAGCGGCCCAGGCTGAGGGCGCCGCGTTATGGGGATTGAGCATGGCCTTGCATGAGGGATCGGAGTTCGTGAAAGGCCAGCCGAAGGATACGAATCTCGACACCTATTCGTTGCTCCGCATGGGCGACGTACCCGAAGTAGAGATCGAGTTTCTCCCAAGCACGGAAATGCCAGTCGGCCTTGGTGAGCCGGCGACGACCGCCGTTGCGCCCGCGATTGGAAACGCGATCTTTGCCGCCTCAGGCGCACGCCTTCGTCATCTGCCAATCCGTCCGGAAGCCGTGCGGCAAGCGCTCGCGCATCCGAATTGACTCGTGAGGCAGGCGTCAATAACGTGTCGCGGGACACAGACGAAATGCAGTTACAGCTCACCTGTAAGGAACTGTGCGCGTCCGTTGCCGAAGCTCCAATCAGCGTCTGTATTCGTAACAATGGAAACGACGACATCGTTTGGTTCAATCCCGCAGCTTTGCTTCACTTCCTCACAAAGCTTTGTATACAGAACTGTTTTCTGTCCCTCCGTGCGAGGCCTGCTTGTTATCGAGATGACGATAGCATTCTTGGTTCGCTCTATTCCGAGTCCCGTATCCTGAACTATGAAGTTCGCTTCTGAGTGTTCCTGATACACCTGGTAGCGATCCCGTAGAGGCACTCCAAAAGCCGACAGTATGGACCGGTGCACCGCGTCAAACAGATCTTTGACCTGTTCTTTGCTCCGGCCTTCAAAAGCGTCAATTCGTAGAAAAGGCATAGTACGGTTCTCCTGTCATACGTGCTAGCGTATACGCTGCCAAATAGGAACGGGTTCATAGCTCGCCGCCGCGCTCAGTAAGTGTGATTCGAACCAATCACGGCAGCGAGCTATTCAAGATCGATAGAGCCGCGCAATTACGCCACGCGGATCAGCTTCTTGTTTACGAACTCGCCGATGTTAAGGATGAGCGCGAACGGGCCGACAAAACGCTCTGTTTTCGCTCGAAGCCGTGGAACCCGACATAGTCGAAAGCCCCACATCGCATGTGAAGATCGTCTTCCGATTCCACGCCGGGCGTCCTCTGCGCAGCGGGTGCTTGTTGGCTGTCAGCAGTTCGGTGAGACGATCGATATCACTTTCAGAAGGGACCAGCGCCGGTCTGTTGAATAGTAGAGCCGACTGCGCTCTGGATTTGCGTTCACCGCGGGCTGCAGTGCGATATCGCCGGGATCACGATTACGGAAACACCTCGCTTCGCAATAGCCTGACCGATAGCGAGTTTCAAAACGCGCGGCATCTGAGTTGCTCCGGAAACAAGCTCGCAGTAGTGGCTACACTCAAGAAACAGATCCGTTAATCAAATGTGAATTGCCAGGCCGCAACTGCCGGCACCATTGCGCCTGTCAGGAAGCTTCTGCACTCGCTGCGAAGGCAGCTGCCTCTTCATGTCTTATGTGCACCCACTTGATACTACTATTTCTGAGAGCATCGGTAATCATAATTAACTCGAGATCGTTTGAGTCGTCCCGTTGTTTGTGTGCGGCCAGAATATTACGGTAAGAGTCATCACTCCCTGGGCCGGATGGACAGTGATTCCCCCAATATCTGCCGAGCCTGAAGGCCCGGACATCAGCACGCTGTACGCTTTGTCCTGGAAATGGGGATGACCGTACGCGTCGTGTATATTCTCTACAATTTCAGCGGGATCGAGCAGGATCACAATGTCGTGCGCCAGAAAGCCGATAGTATTGACGCGGAACTCTTCTTCTGAAAACAGGACCGAACCGGTTTCGGCCACCCCGAGCGGAGAACGCGCAATCGTAACGTCAATACTCGACGCGTCGGACCAGCGAGTGAAGTCTTCTGGCTTTCTGTTGCCGGCATACTCGGGAACCGCCGAACAGATCGTCTTAGCGTCGGGGAATCGTTTCCTCAGGAAGTTTTCAAAATCTGCCGGCGGCTCGGTCACTACTTCCCCGGTGAGTTCCTTGAGTGCGGCAGCGAACTGCTTTTTGAGGTCGACCGGTTGCCCGGAGTGAAACTTCGGAATGGCAGGCAGCTCGCGAGAAGAAGGTTGGTTATCGCGAACGTTCTGGAGGATGCTGTCTCGAAAGTTCATCGGCTCGTCTCCTGTCCGGCTGCTTCGCTCCGATGCTTCTTGTACCAGTCATGGAAAGTCTCTTTCGCCGGTTGAGGATTATCTCTATGCCGTCCCCACGCGTTCAGGTGATTGTAGAGTGCAAAGCGCGGGAGAATCTTCAAACTGGTTTCCGTGGAACGGGCGGCGATGCGATAGAGGATGGGATGACTTAACACCTTGCCTGCCACGATCATGGCCTCTTTTTTGACGAGCCGAATCTGGTGCTTCTGCTCCATCACCTCTCGCCAGGCATAGATCTGTTCATGGATGTTGATTTTCACCGGGCAGACGTTCGAGCAACTGCCGTTCAAGGTAGAGGAAAACGGAAGTTCACTGTAACGCCGGATGTCGAAAGTCGGCATCATGATGATCCCGATAGGGCCCATGTAGGTAGATCCGTAGCTGAGCCCACCGCTCCGGCGGTAGACCGGACAAGTATTCATGCAGGCGGCACAACGGATGCACTTGAGGGATGACCAGAACTTCTCCATGCCCAGGCGGGACGAGCGGCCGTTGTCGACCAGGATGATGTGCATTTCACCGTTCTGGCGCGGAGCCCGAAAGTGCGATGTGTACTGGGTGA
>JAOAPR010000164.1 GCA_025463005.1 Bryobacterales bacterium
TTTGGCATTCTTCTTGCAAGGACACCGGTCCGACGCGGACGAATGGGCGCGAAGTTCAAACAGGCGACAACCGCCGTGTAAGTGGCACGCCGGAGGTCCCACCTTACTAGGAACGAGGGCGGAGGACTGACGATTTAAGGCTGCTCTATGGACTACCAGGTGACTTGCGTATGCGGTGGGATTGGTTTTCCGATAGGCGCAAGCGGCGCCCCCAGGATCATCAATGTCGGAAGGGCGCTGCAAGCAGTTGGGATCGGTTTTCAGGTGCTCCACTGCGGGCCCAGCCCGGCTGCTATTAACACGCAAAGGTCCGGCGTTTATCGGGGCGTCCCTTTCGAATACACGACCTGCCTGAGGAGGCCAGAAAACATTCTTCTTCGCCTGCTGGTGTATCTGCGAGCTGTCGCAGCTCTCACACTACGACTGTGGAGGATCAGGCCGTTGCGGCATCGAGCCGCTGTGTATCTGTGGGCCATGGACGGTCCTCTCGTTCTCTACACAGGTACACTCTGCAGATTGCTAGGCATCCCGGTGGTGCAGGAAATGAATGAGTGGTTCCCGGCTTTTAGGCCTTCCGCGTTCATGCGATGGCTTTACCGGAGGCCGATATTTGCAATGCCGACCGGCATCCTGGTGATATCCAAGACGATAGAGCGCCGCGTGCGAGAGCTATCGGCAACAACAAATCCACATCTATTGATCCATTTGCTACCCTCCATGGTCGACAGCGAGCACTTTGTAACCGCATTGCCGTCCAGAGACGATGCGGAGACGATCCCCCACTTCCTTTGGTGTGGAGCGGGTTATCCCGAAGATGTTCGTTTCCTCGTCCGCGTACTAGCGTTAGTAAACCGCGAAGGCCATCGATGCAATCTGCGCATCGTTACGGCCGCTTTTCTCGGTTGGACATCTCAGACGATCTTCGATTATGCGGCGGAACAGGGCCTGCCGCCCGCCGCTGTTAATTTCAGGGTTGGCCTTGATGACTGCGCTCTCGCGTCCTGTTACAAATCTGCGACCGCCCATCTGCTGCCAATGTGGAATGACGACAAGTCCAGAACAAGGATGCCCAACAAACTCGGTGAGTATCTCGCCTCCGGCAGGCCTGTCATCACCAGCGCGGTTGGAGACCTCCTCGATTTCCTCGTGGACGGTGTCAACGCCTACATTGGGGAACCGGGCAACGAGCGCGATTTTGCGAATCATATGATCTCCGTCCTGCAAGATCCACTCCGGGCGACTCAGATCGGCGCCGAGGGTCAAAGGACGTGCATTGAACGCTTGGATTATCGCTTCCAGATAGATAGCGTCTCAAACTTTTTCATTAAGTGTATCGAATATGGCAAAGGCGTGACCCAGCCGACTAAAGAGCTCGTAATTGAGCCAAGTACAAAGAATAAAGCGAATGGCGGATGAGCCAAGCGGAACAGGCAGCTGGAGCTGGCTGAAGCGAGCATGCGCGTGCGTGTAGCACTTCTTCAGATCAACCCGACTGCGGGCGACCTCGGCGGAAACTCGTCGCTCATCATTCGCGGCGCGCGTACCGCTCAGTCGCTGGGAGCGGACCTGGTGGTTACGCCCGAACTGGCGCTCATGGGATATCTGCCGCGCGACCTCCTCATGAATTCGGGATTCGTACAGCGCAGCTGCCAGACGCTCACCCGCATGGCGCTCGAGCTGAACAATGCACCACCGTTGCTGGTAGGGATTGCCATTCCCAATCCCACGGAGATCGGACGCCCGCTGTTCAACAGCGCCGTGCTGCTTAAGAACGGCACGGTAGGCCCTCTGTTTCATAAAACGCTTCTGCCAACCTATGACGTATTCGATGAGGACCGCTACTTCGAACCCGCACGAGGGCCCCAGATTTTAGAGTTGAACGGCCGCCGCTTGGGAATCAGCATTTGCGAAGACCTCTGGAACGACCGCGATTTCTGGAGGCGCCGCCGCTATCACCAGGACCCGGTGGAGGTGCTGGCGGATGCGGGAGCCGACGTCATCATCAATTTGTCGGCTTCTCCCTTTACCGTCGGCAAGCAGCAGTTGCGCGAGAAGATGTTCGCACACACAGCCGAGAAATATCGGTTGCCGGTGGTCTGGGTCAACCAGGTGGGCGGCAATGACGACCTCATCTTCGATGGCCGCAGCGGCGCGTGGGACCATCGAGGCCGCCTGTTTGCTCGCGCCAAAGGGTTTGCCGAAGACGTAGTGCTGGCCGATCTTTCGGCAGGAAACGGTAAGATTACCCAAGATCATTTTGGTCCCGAAGCCGAGATCTGGCATGCACTCGTGTTGGGGGTGCGAGACTACGCTCGCAAGACCGGATTCACTAAGGTGCTGCTGGGGATTTCCGGCGGAATCGATTCCGCACTGACCGCAGCGATCGCCGCCGAGGCCATGGGTCCGGAAAATGTGCTCGGAGTGCTGATGCCCTCGGTCTACTCTTCCGCCGGCAGCGTGGATGACTCCGTCGAGCTGGCGGACAATCTTGGAATCCGGACCCTGGTGCTGCCGATCTCCGGCATCATGAAGACCTACGACGAGACGCTCGCTGGTGCGTTTGACGGCTTCCCGACCGATGTAACCGAGGAAAATATTCAGTCCCGCATCCGTGGCAATCTGCTCATGGCGCTTTCAAATAAGTTCGGTTCGCTGCTGTTGACCACCGGGAACAAATCGGAGCTCGCTGTGGGCTACTGCACGCTCTACGGCGACATGAACGGCGGGCTGGCTGTCATCGCCGATCTGCCGAAGACTATGGTGTACCGCGTGGCGCGCTGGCGTAACCAGCGCACGCCCGACCTGCCGGGGGCGATTCTCACGAAGGCGCCCTCAGCCGAGCTGCGGCCTGGGCAAACTGACCAGGACAGCCTTCCGTCCTATGACCTTCTCGATCAGATTCTGGAGTTGCACAACGAGCAGTCGCAATCGGCCGAGGCGATCGTCGCGCAGGGATTCGAGGAGCAGACCGTCCACCGCGTGCTGCGTCTCGTCCGTGTTGCCGAGTTCAAGCGTAAACAAGCGGCCCCGGCGCTCAGGGTGACTTCGCGAGCGTTTGGGACAGGTTGGCGGATGCCGATCGCGCGTGGGGAGTAAACCCAGGGCGACCTCGGAGCTGCAATGTCTGGGGGGTGTTCCCGTGCTTGTCTCAATTGGAAATAGGAGGCTTAACAAATGTCGGTAACTCTGACTCTCGATCAACGCCGAGATATCGAGTGTACGACCACAGCGATCAAGCGGGTTTCGGTCGTGGGGCTGGGAAAGCTGGGCTCCCCGATTGTCGCAAGCTTCGCGTCGTGCGGCTACGAGACCCTCGGCCTCGACATCAATCCCGTGTTTCTCGAGGCGCTCGCGGCGCATAGGGCGCCCGTATGCGAAACCGGTCTGCAGGAGCTTATTGCCAAGAATCAGGATCGGATTTTTGCAACGTCGGATTGGAACGAGCTGGTTTCGAGGAGCGATGCTTCATTCCTTGTGGTGCCGACGCCGAGTGATCCTGACGGGGCGTTCTCCAATCGATTTGTTTTGGATGCTTGCGAAAAGCTCGGGACGGCGCTCAGGCACAAAGAGGGTTTCCATCTAATCGTTGTCGTGAGTACCGTAATGCCTGGG
Source organism: Bryobacterales bacterium (assembly GCA_025463005.1). Lineage (GTDB taxonomy): Bacteria > Acidobacteriota > Terriglobia > Bryobacterales > Bryobacteraceae > Palsa-187. The sequence continues at coordinate 3,613 of JAOAPR010000164.1, forward strand.
TCTTCGGAACGGGAGATCATCCCGGCCATTGAAAGGGCGTCACATAAGAAGGTCGGCAAGGATTTCGGCTACTGCTACAGCCCAACTCTGATCGCCTTGGGGAGCGTCATAAAGAACTTCTTGCACCCGGATCTCGTGATGATCGGACAGAGCGACCCGCACTCGGGCGAAATGCTCGAATCGTTCTATCGAAAGGTCATAGGCGAGGACCCCGTAATCCATCGCGTAAATCCTGCGGAAGCGGAGCTGGCCAAGATTTCCATCAACACGTTCGTTACGACGAAGATTTCCTTCGCCAACATGCTGGGGATGCTGGCGGAAGGATTGGGCAGCGTGAACGTAGATCGCGTCACGAAGATTCTCGGCAGCGATTCACGGATAGGGCCGAAATATCTGACCGCTGGGGCTAGCTACGGCGGACCGTGCTTCCCGCGCGATAACCGGGCCTTTTCACGAGCGGCGGAATTGGCGGGGGTAGAAACTCATATTCCACAAGCGACTGATGCGACCAATCGCAAGCTCATTACGAACATCGTCCGGAAGGTCGAGGACGTGTTCGGGGGTGTGTTGGGCCGGGTCGGCATCGTGGGCGTGGCATACAAAATGGATACGGACGTCGTCGAAGAGGCTATGGGCATCCGTCTGGCGTCGTTACTTGCCAAGGATGGCTTCAGCGTCATCGTATATGATCCGTTAGCCATGGAGTCTGCCCGGAAAGCGCTCGGCGACAGTGTCGGTTACGCGGAGTCCGTAGCAGAATGCTTCGAGAATACGGGCGCAGTCGTGATTACGAATCCCTACCGCGCCATAGCATCAGAGATAACGCCAGACATGGCGGGAGGCAAGAGAATCATCGATTGCTGGCGAATCTTCCCGGACAGCCGGAGCGATGAGTGTCCTGACAAAGGAAAGATCCACTATGACGACGCGCGAGCAAGACAACACCCACTCCAGAGCGATATCCGTGGCGCAGGCGCCGGGACAATCCCGAGCGATCCAAGAGAGATGCGGGTTCAACACGAAACACTGGATTATTTTGTCGATCAGAAGACTTAGGATCGAAAAAGACTACTGCGTTCGATTACGGGCCCTCCAGCGCGGCTACACAGCACGCCGACCTAAAATGCATCCCTATCTCCCGATAGCGGACAAAAGAGGTGGCTGAAACAGCCAGACTCGCGCGGCCTGGCAGGCTGCATCGAACATTCCCATTCACTCACTTTGCAATCGGTGCTTCTTCCCGAACATGAGCGGAACGCACCTAGGTTTGACAGTCCAGATGTTAGTTCGGTTAAGGAGATCAATATGAATACAAAAGTTCTGGTTACGGGCGCGGGAGGCTTCATCGCGCATCATCTTGTCAATTACCTCAAGGCTCGCGGGTACTGGGTGCGAGGTGTGGATATTAAGCAACCCGAATACGAGAAGACCACTGCCGACGAGTTTGAGTTACTGGACCTCAGGCTGTGGCCTAACTGTCTCCAGGCGGTACGCGGCGTTGATCAAGTCTACAACCTGGCTGCCAATATGGGAGGCATAGGGTTTATTGAGACGCACAAGGCTGAGATCGTGCATGACAACACCTTGATAAACATCCACATGCTCGAAGCGGCTAGGCTCAACGGTATAGAGCGGTACCTCTACACTTCGTCCGCGTGTATCTATCCGGGGTACAGGCAAAACACAGTCGATGTTACCCCGCTGAGAGAAGAGGACGCGTACCCCGCAGACGCGGAAGACGGGTACGGCTGGGAAAAGCTCTATAGTGAGCGGGCTTGCCGACACTACCATGAAGACTATGGCCTGAACACGCATTCCGTGCGCTTTCACAACATTTTTGGACCGAAGGGCTCCTACGACGGCGGACGCGAAAAATCGCCTGCTGCAATTTGTCGGAAGATTGCCCTTGCCGATCAGGACGATATCATCGAGGTCTGGGGTGACGGCAATCAGACGCGCTCATATTGCTATATCGATGACTGCGTCGAGGGAATTTATCGGCTGATGCAGTCCGATTACCGCGATCCGATCAACCTGGGTCAAGACCGGCTGATCTCGGTTAACGAACTCGTCGATATGGTTGCACGCATTGCCGGCAAGAACATTCGAAAGCGCTATGATCTGACGAAACCGCAGGGCGTCCGTGGACGCAACAGCGACAATACCAGGCTGCGGGAGGTGCTGAAGTGGGAGCCACGGATCACGTTGGAAGAGGGCTTGGAACTTACTTATCGATGGATTTACGATCAGCTCGTCGACACGGGTCGTATCCGATCGCTGGAGCCGGCTGCTCCCTTGGTGGCTGCTGGGTGACCGTGTGGCCGGCCGGACCGTCGTGACCGATCGCCAGAGCCGACTGCTACGCTGAGGCCGACTGAGCGGCTGTTACAAATCGTGAGGAGCACATCCATCGAACTGGCTGGATATATCAACGGGTACAAACTTGCGCTTTGGTTGGACTCACACTCTCCGAGGTGAAGTCGAATGCGTCGGAGCTATCGAGTCTTTCGGAACTGCGCCTGTGGATTGCTGGCTTTGGGTCTGATTGCGTCTGGCCGTGTGCGCCATGCCAGGAGACGGGCCTTCGAGGGCGACGTGGTCACGGCAATCTATTTTCACAAGCCAAACAGGCGGCTATTAGCCCGATGCATCCAGTGGCTGAAAAAGTATGGCTATACTTTCATTTCCGCGCATGACCTGTTGGAGGTCTTGTATCGAGGTAAAACTCCTCCTAGAGGGGCCGTCTGGTTGTCCTTCGACGACGGCTGCAAAGAACTTCTTGAGAACATACTGCCACTGATCCGCAAAACCACGATACCGGTTACGCTATTCATTCCGAGCGGTATCGTCGAGGGCAATGGGCTGTTTCCGTGGTTGCACGGCGACGGGCCGCATGACATGAACGCCTCAATCGACAACGGCGTTCGTGACGCCCTGACAGTCGCAGAGCTGAAACAGGTTGCCGGCTTTCCGGAAGTGACGATCGGTTCACACACAGTTAGCCATGCCGTCACGACCAATCTGACAGGGGAGAAGATCCGCTTTGAGCTGGGAGAGAGCAAGCGCACGCTCGAATCGTGGATTCGTACGGATATCAGATGCTTTGCATACCCTGTGGGTCGGTTCGACGGGCGCGAAAACTCTTTCCTCGCGGAGTTCGGCTATCGTATGGCTGCGACGACGGAAAACGCCCTCATCAACAGGAAAACAGACCCTTACCGGGTGCCGAGATTCAGCGTTGCCGACGAGATTTGGTTCCCGGAGGCGATGTGCAACATGGTAGGCGTGTGGCGGCCTGCGATCGATTCGATAATCACATTCCTGAGGAGATCGCGCAGAATCGCTGGCCGCTTCCCGGAGGTTTCGGGAGCTCACAAATGAGCGATCTCGACAAGTACGCACACGATCTCCCGTGAACGCGGAGAGAATCCTGGCCAGGCAAATAACTCAACAGCGAAAACAGCTATAGATCGGGGCTTGCCGTGCTCTCGATAATTTTTCTAACCGTCTTTTCATTCGTTTTATCGCTGCTTCTCACGCCCTTACTGCGACACTTTGCTTTGCGGCGCGGTTGGGTGGATCAACCGAACGACCGCCGCAAGATGCACCCGATCCCGGTTCCACGGATCGGCGGCCTTCCGATCGTCATCGCCTACGTCGGGTCCTTCGGCATGCTCCTGCTGGCCGGACTCCAGGGCAGCTTTACGCTCGAACAATCGTTTCCGCTAGTCCGGAAACTGCTGCCAGCGGCCGCTCTTGTGCTTACGGTCGGACTGATTGACGATCTTGTCGGCCTGAGGTCGTGGCACAAACTGGTGGGGCAAACCTTGGCTGCAGCCGTCGCCTGTTATGGTGGCATTCACATCCAGAGCTTCGCCGGTTTCGGAGTTCACGGCATTCTGGACGTATCACTCACGATTGTGTGGCTGGTCGGGTGCGCGAATGCATTCAACCTCATCGACGGTGTGGACGGGCTCGCCAGCGGATTGGGCCTCCTCGCCTCTTTGACAACGTTGGTGGCTGGCCTTCTGCATGGCGATGCCGGCCTGGTCATCGCGATTGCACCTCTTGCCGGCGCCCTTCTCGGATTTCTGCTCTTCAATTTTAATCCGGCGTCGATTTTTCTCGGCGATAGCGGCAGCCTCTTGATCGGTTTCATGCTCGGCTGTTACGCAGTCATCTGGTCCCAGAAATCCGCGACTCTGCTTGGCATCACCGCGCCGATGATCGCGCTGTCGATTCCGCTGTTGGATCTGGCGCTCTCCATCGCGCGCCGTTTTCTCCGGCGGCAGCCCATCTTCCGGGCAGACCGTGACCATATCCACCACCGCTTGCTCGATCGCGGTCTCACCCCGCGTCGCGTGACGCTCCTGCTTTATGCGTTAGGGGGCCTTGCCGCCTGTTTCTCTCTGCTCCAAAGCAGGGCGCACGGCGGCCTCGGCGGCATCGTTGTCGCCATTTTCTGCGCAGTAGTCTGGATAGGGATTCGAAACCTCAGATATCAGGAATTCGACCTCGCGGCGCGCTGGTTGCGGCAGAACGGCCTTCGCTCGATGGTCACGTCTCACGTGTGCTTGCGCGGTTACGAGGACTCCTTGCGGGCTGCCGCTAGTGTTGAAGAGTGCTGGCGGACCGTGCGAACACTCGCTCATGAGTTCAGGTTCAGCCATGTCGAGCTGCAGCTTGGCACCCGAAGCTACCGTGAGCAGTTGGACAAATCAGCCAACGGATCCTGGACCCTCCACATCCCGCTGTCCGAGCGGGAGCACGTTCGTTTCATGTGCCCCTTCGAATTCTCCAGAGCCCCCACTGTCATCACTCCACTGGCGGATCTCCTCCATCGGTCTTTGTCCGAGAAAGCCGCCCAGTTCAGCCCTTCCGTCCCGGTGATTGCTGCGAACTCATCCACGCCCAAGGCTTGCAAACGAGCAAGGAAGGCAGAGATCATGCGTCGGTTTTCTGGCAACTCTGGCGCGATTGCCAGCCGGGTCCATCTTGGGGATCCGCGCTGAAAATGCACCAGGATTACAACGGCCGCGAATCAAACGCTATGCATACCAGTGATTATTTGAAGCTGATCGGCGTCGCCGAACTCCCGCCCCTGACCAGTCCTTTCGATCCGGGTTACGATCCGGTCACGCTCGAAAGCCATCTCGATCAGAGCGCACACCTTATGTCCGCTCTCAAGATCTCGATGGCTTGCTGGATGATCGCAAACGAAAGCGCGACCCGGGCGAAGATTGCCGCCGCGAAAAGACACGGCGTACTGACGGTGACTGGCGGGGGGCCGTTCGAGATCGCAGTCGCGCAGGGCCAGCTCCCGGCCTATCTGAATCTGTGCGCCGATCTCGGCGTCGACAGGATCGAGTGTGGCGCCGGTTTCACGGAATTGCGTTCCAGCGCAAGAGAAATCGTCCGCATGGCACACGCCGGCGGGCTTGAAGTTCAGTTCGAGCTCGGCAAGAAACACGCAGGCCCTCTCAATGCGAAAGGGATCGAGCAACTGATCGAACAAGGAAAGGCATGGATGGATGCCGGAGCGGTGCAACTTGTGATCGAGGCCAGGGAGAGCGCTCGAGGCGTCGGGCTCTTCGACGATCAGGGCAACTTCAATGGCGCTTTCGCAGATCGCTTTGCCGCCGCGTTTGGACTCGCGGTGGTGATGTTTGAGGCACCCAACAAGCCGAGTCAATTTGCCATGTTGGAGCACTTTGGCCCCAACGTGCACTTGTGCAACGTCAGGCTGGAGGAACTGCTGCGTGTGGAAATCTACAGGCGTGGACTCCATTCAGACGCCTTCGGCAAAGCCATTCTGCGTCCGCCGATACCCGCCGCGGCGGAGCAGTGGAGCTGATGTCGGCTATGGAACGAACTTTTATCATCGACAGCCTTCCCGAGAGCGCCCTTCGTTACCAGCGTGGTTGCGCGATCGTGGCGGTCGACGTCATTCGCGCCACGACGATGGCCGTCACAGCGGTATCTGCGGGCCGCAGGTGCTATCCGGTGGACTCCCTCGATGCGGTAATGCGCTTGGCTGAAAAACTCCACGAGCCGTTGCTGGCTGGAGAGCTAAACGGCGAGAAACCGCCTGGGTTCCATCTGAATAACAGTCCAGCCGAATTGGCCAAGCGTAGCGACACTTCACGCCCGGTGATTCTCCTGTCTTCCTCGGGGACCCGCTTAATTATCAATGCCCGCGGATGCGATGCGTTGTACCTGGCCTGTTACCGCAATATGGGATCGTTGGGCCGTCATCTGGCCGTTGCACGCTGGCCTAGAGTTGCTCTCCTCGGAGCCGGCAGCCGGAGAGACTTCCGCGAGGAGGACCAGATCTGCTGCGCCCGGATTGGCGCGCAGCTTGTCCAGGCGGGTTATGTACCTGAGGACGCACAGACCGTCGATATCCTGGACCGCTGGAGCAATGCGAAGCCGTCCGATTGCGTCGTCAGCCAGAGCGTCGATTATCTCCGAAGGACGCTCCAGCTCGCAGACCTGCGCTTCATCCTGGAGCGAATCGACGATCTCGAGGAGACGTTCATTCTGCAAAACGATGAGGTCGTCATGATTGCACCGGAAGCGCCGCCACTTCTCACGACGCTTATTTACGAATAGAAATCGGATGGATACTTCAGTACCCGTCGTAGTCTTGACATCCGGGCACTATGGCGGCCTCGGCGTGGCCCGGAGCCTGGGACGTTGGGGAGTCCCGATCTATATCGTCGATGCCGACCCGCAGACCCTCTCTTTCTCCTCCCGATACTGCCGGGCGAAGTTAGTCTGGGACATCGATCGCGCCCCTCCCGACGATTCTCTCGAGTTCCTGTTGGGCATCGGCCGCAGGCTCCAACAGCATGCGATCCTTATTCCCACCAGTGATTCGGCGGCCTTGTTCGTCGCGGCGTATGCCGATACGCTACGGCGGTGGTTTCTCTTCCCCAAACTCTCTTATCCTCTAGCGCGCACTTTATATAACAAGAAAAAGATGTACTTCCTGGCAAGAAGCGTCGGCGTGGCGACTCCAAACACGGTTTTCCCCCAATCGAGCGACGATGTCCGAAACTTCGCGGAAAGTGCGCGATTTCCGATCATCGTGAAACCGATCGATGCGCGGCGAGCGAGTACTCGGTCGGCTCACACGATCGTACAAGAAAAACAGGAACTTCTTGATAGATACCAAGACACAGAGCCTGCCGATCGTCTAAACCTGCTGCTCCAGGAGTTTATTCCTGGCGGCGAAGACGCAAGTTGGATGTTCAACGGGTACTTCGACCAAAATTCCGAGTGCCTGTTCGGCGCTACCGGCAGGAAGCTCCGACAGTTCCCGCCCTACGCCGGCGTCACCAGCCTGGGCGTGTGCCTGCCCAACGCGACCCTGGAGCAGAGCGCCAGGCAATTTATGAAGACGATCGGCTATCAGGGTATTCTCGATATCGGGTACAGATACGATGCCCGCGATGGACAGTACAGAGTGTTCGATGTTAATCCCCGCATAGGGTGCACGTTTCGATTATTCGTCTCAACCGGTGGAATGGATGTCGCACGCGCTCTGTACCTCAACCTGACTGGCCAAGCGATTGACGCCGGCTGCGCTCTCCACGGACGCAAATGGATGGTGGAGGATCTGGATTTAGTATCGGCTTTCCGCTACTGGCGCGGCGGCAATCTTAAAGCCGGCGAATGGGTGCGGTCCTTCCGCGGGCTTCAGGAATCCGCTTTCTTCGCCCTGGACGATCCGATTCCTTCCATTTCGAGGTGCATGAACGGTTTCCGCGAACTTCTTGGCGTCCGAGGAACGCGAGGGATATTGCCCTGTTACTCTGCGAACCCTTCATCGGCGGAAAGGTAGCAACGTATCGGGACCGGCACTTGGGGCCCTTAGATCAAGCCAGGCCGGGCTCTTAAGCCTTGCGAGGCCCCTTTTGAGCGACGGCGAGCAGATCGCTTTGCTCGAATCCCGCTACGGGCTTGAAGGGAGGACGCGAACAAGCGAATCGTCGCGTCCCTCGGAAACGTACCGCTATTGTGTATGTTCCACCGCGCAAGTTGCTTTTGCTTGCGTTCTGATGGGCGACCTAAGGATGACGCCATATGGCGATTCCAGTAGCCGCCTGTATAGCTGCTTCCAACGCCCTGGCACCGGCCTTCTTGGGGCCGCTCTGGGGTACGTAGAGGATGTCATTGGGCCGCATCGCGATGTCCTCGGCTTGACCCGCCTGTATCTTTCTAAGGTCCACCGCAATCTCTTTGCGTTCCTTCATGCCGTCGACAAACCGCACGATCGTTGCATTTTGCGGCGACGGCGTCGGGCCCAGTCCCTCCGCACTCGCTAGGGCCTGAAGGACGGAAATGCTCGGATTATCCTTGAGAGCAACCTCCCCCGGCTTGCGAACTTCACCCATGACGTAGACTGCCTCGGTCATCGGGACGGTGACTACGTCATGAGGAAGTATTGGGATGTTCTCGGCTGGATTCTTTCCTGCAAGCAGGTTCTTCACAGACACCTCGGCCACGCTGAAGTTCCCTGTCTCATCAGTCTTCGCAGTGCTCAGGGGAATCGCGCCGTATGCAATTTGACGACTGATGTGGATCCGAGGCCCCGCGTCCGGCCGTAAGCCATCCGCCATGGAAACAACTTCCATCAGCGTTTTCCTGCCCTGTATCTGGTGCACGCCGGGATGGTTGACTGCTCCCATCACGGAAACAGGTTGGCTGCCGAATTCGACAATTTCGATGGAAACCTGCGGCTTCAAAATTTGCGTCGAAAACCGCTCAACCAGATCCGTCTTGAGCTGCTCCAGCGTCCGCCCGCCAGCGTGAACTTTGCCGACTACGGGCAGATCGATGTTCCCGCTTGGATCGATTCTTATAGGCTTGTCCGTGATCTCTTCCACGCCGTAGGCCCAAATCTTTATTTGATCCTCTGGTCCCAGCAGGTACGAAGGCGTATCCGGCCTCGTGCCCTGCCGCAGCGCAAGTGTCGCCGGCGCTTGGGACTGTTGGCCGGGCGCGAGGCAACACGCCGTCAGCAGGATCATTCCGAAGTGTTCAAAGCGTGCCATACCACTTCCTCTCGGCTACCTCATGACGGGAGGATTGTCTCCCGTTTGAACTCTCTAACGTTGCCAATTCGTCTTTTGAGGATCTTTGACAGAGCTACCGCAACTTTAAGCGCAGAGGCGAATCTGCACTTGCGGCGATCTGTTGCACGAGGACTGCCAGCAAAAGGCGCGATGGCAGCCTTTACTCGAACTATCGCCATGCAAGTGACTTGCGCGCGCGCCCGGCCTTCCCGCAAGGGTCGCCGCACCCGGTTGCCGATCCCTCTCCGAGTCCTCCATAGGCTCCAGAAGTGGAATAGTGTTGCCACAAAGTCCTTTTGTGGCCGCCAGTTGAGTGACGCGGAGTAGGCCAGCCGACTGCGATCCGTGCGCCAGCGTTGAAGCGGAGAAGAGGAACCCGCGTCGCGAGCCGATCGTCGCGGAAATCACCGTGCGTGGGCAACTAGTCTTGAGGCTCTTGCCCGCGAGGCCGAGTGGCACCGGAATGGCTACAAATGGAACTTACTTTCCACCCAGCATGGCTGTCGAGCAGAGATCTTCGCCCGTGTCTTTCCGGCCTTCGGGCTCCGTTTGTTCCTGCAATCGCCACCGGTGCAGTTTATTCAGAAGGGACTTGTAGCAGATGTTCAGCCGTTGGGCCGCCTGCTTTCGATTCCAGTTCACTTCATTCAACGTCCGGAAAATCAACTCCTTCTCGGCTCGCTCGGCTGCGCTGGCAGATAGTTCTTTTAATGAGACGCTGGCAGGTCGGGCGGTGGGGCTGGCATCGGCGGCCGGCCGCACGTCCTGGAACTCCGCAAGCGCTTGCGGCAGATCCGGAAGGATAAGAAACCGCTTAACGGCATTTTCCAACTGGCGCACGTTGCCAGGCCAGTGATAGCGTTTGAATGCCGCCAGGAGCTCCGGTGGCAACTCATTGATTCGGCTGTTATATTTGGCGCGGCACTTCTGTACGAAGTGCTCGCAGAGCGGAACGATTTCTTCGATCCGCTCCCGCAAGGGGGGAATCTCGATGGTGATTACGTTGAGCCGGAAGTACAGGTCTTCGCGAAACTCTGCGCTCGTCACCAGCGTATGAAGCCGCTTGTTAGTAGCCGCAATGATGCGCGCCTCAGACTGGAGCGTCCGGGTGCCACCCAGCCGTGAATACTCCCCGTCTTGCAGGACGTGCAGGAGTTTGGCCTGTAAGAGGGGACTCATTTCGGCCACCTCGTCGAGCATGATCGTCCCGCGGCCGGCCAGCTCAAACTTTCCCGGTTTTTCACGCTGCGCGCCGGTGAACGCCCCGCGTTCGTGCCCAAATAGCTCGGATTCCAATAAGTCCGCCGGCAGGGCCGCGCAGTTCACTTTGACGAACGCCTCGCCTCTTCCGGATCGCGAATGGACATACCTGGCCACAACTTCCTTGCCGACGCCCGATTCCCCCAGAATCAAAATGGGCACATCCGCATGCGCCACCTGATCGCAGATGGCCTGAATTTGCAGCATTCGCTTGTTGGAAGTCCGAAAGGCGGCTTCGAGCGCCGAACCCGCGGGCTCAGCGGACTGCTGCATTCCTCTTCCAATCGCCGCCTCCAGGTCTTTCTCGTCGAGGGGCTTCACCAGATAATCGTAAGCGCCCAAGCGCATGGCCTTGACCACCGTAGGAATCTGGTCCACACCTGAAAGAACCAGCGAGGGAATGCGCCGCCCCTGCTTTTCTAATTCCGACAATACTTCCAGTCCGCCCACGCGCCGCATCCGAATGTCGAGCAGCAGCAGGGAAGGCTGCTCGGGCTCAGCCAAACGGCGCATCACCTGTTCGCCCGAATCGAAGCAGGCGACGGCATACCCGCGAGACACGAGGAAGTCGGAAAGGTATGAGCGAGTACTCGCGTCGTCGTCCACCACCCAAACGGTACGGCGATCTGTCTGCACGCGCGAGTATTTAGCATTCTAGTAGCCGAACTACGGGCAGCTCATAGACGGCGAGATAACTGCCATCGGAGGTTGGTCCCAGCGAACAAGTTCCTCCGTGTAACCGCCACATTCGGCACGCTGCCGAGAGTAGTAGAGCTGAATCACTGGCGGCACCACCTCCGTCCGGAGACGCGGCGAACTCGAGCGTGATCTTTTCGTTTTCTTCGCGGGCCTGTATCTGCAAACTGCCGCCGACCCCGGTAAATTCGACAGCCGCAATGAGAAAGCCGTGCAGCGCCTCTGCGAGTTTCTTGGGATCGCCGATGGTGGAAAGCGAACCGCCGGTGGAGTGCTCCGTGACCGCAACGTTCTTGGCTGATAAGGCTGGCTGGATCGAAGCGACGGTCTCATCAAGCAAGCTGCGGAAGCTGACTACGGCAAATTTCAGCCCGCTCATTTCCCGGAATTCGTCGAGTCCCTGGGTCAGCCTCGTGAGTTTTTCAACGTTTTCCAGCGCCGACGTCAAATAGCGTCGCTGGGATTCCAATAGGGGACCGTCGCGCTCCTCTAGTACGAGCCGGAGATAACCACGCGCGGCAAAAAGCGGGTTTGAGAAGTCATGAATGAGGTTCGAAAGCCAGTGTCTCCGGATGTGTTCCAGGACCTGAGAATCATCCGTTACAGCGTTCTGGGCCTCACCTGATTCCATAAGGCGTTGTTAGAATAACCCACTCCGGCAGAACCCGCAATCTCAACGTGGACAGAGGAAATGGCCCGGTGTATGCTTGTGAGTCGTGACAATCTCTTTCAGTTGAACGAGTCACGCCCCAAAAATGAGAGTTCCCATTCTCAAACAGGGCGACTACGTGATCGCCTCGATCCAGTCTGCGCTGACTGACGACGATCTCCTCAAGTTGCGGGATGATCTTGCCGCGCACGTGGGCAAGTATCGCTCGAAGGGCGTCATCGTCGACGTTACCGTACTCGATGTGATGGATTCCTTCGCGTCCAGGACCGTTCGCGATCTGGCGCAGATGGTACGTCTTCGCGGAGCCAAAACGGTCATCGTGGGAATTCAGCCGGAGGTCGCTTTCGCCATGGTCCAACTCGGTCTGGAGCTGGGCGACGTTGCGACGGCTCTCGATCTGGAAGAAGCCCTGGCGCTGTTGCAAAATGAAGCGCGGTGACATGAGTCACGGGCGGCGTATCATTCCCATTGTGTCTGACGCGGACATCGTCGAGGCGCGCATGGCGGCCCGTACCCTGGCCGAGTTTGTCGGATTTAGCGGAGCTCACCTCGTGATGATCGCCACCGCGGTCTCCGAGGTGGCGCGGAATATTATCGAATACGCCAAGCCTGGCGAAGTGGTCTTATCCGTCGTCCAGAACAGCCTCCGGCGTGGCCTGGAAGTGGTGGCACGCGATCAAGGCCCTGGAATTGCTGACATTTCGCAAGCCATGCAGGACGGCTTCTCTACCTCGAGAAGCTTAGGGCTTGGTCTGCCTGGCTCACGCCGGTTAATGGACGAGTTTGAGGTGGAGTCGAAAGTGGGCCTGGGAACCACAGTAACGATGAGGAAGTGGCTGCCTTGAAAGGGCTTTTCGTAGATGCGTTGCCACTCCTGGAGTACGGAGTATCGTCGCTGCCGGCGCCTGGTGAAGAGGAATCGGGCGACCTGCACCTGGTAAAGCAGACTGAGCGCGGTGCTTTGGTGGCTGTGGTCGATGGTTTGGGTCACGGCGTAGAGGCAGCGGAGGCGGCGCGCCTGGCGATTGCAATTCTGGAGGCGCATTCCAGCGAGGGCGTTATTCAACTGGTTCGGCGCTGTCACGAACGACTCAAGCACACGCGGGGGGCCGTGATGAGCCTCGCGTCGTTTGACACAATAGAGAATACTGTGACGTGGCTCGGAGTCGGCAACATCGAGGGGATGTTGTTGCATGGCGGCCTTGCGGAGAATCCACGGCTGGAAACGATTTTTCTGCGTCCGGGCGTGGTGGGCTACCGGCTGCCGCCGCTTCAAGCCATGGTTACTCCGATTTCTGCCGGCGACCTTGTAATCCTGAACACCGATGGCATCCGCGGAGACTTCGCCGTTCAATTTGCCCCGGAAGACCAGCCCGGTCAGATCGCCGAATACATTTCGTCGAATTTCCGAAAGGGGGACGACGATGGTCTGGTTCTGGTATTGCGCTATCGGGGGTCGAGCGAATGAGCGACGTGGCGGGAGCTCTGGCCAAGGAATACGCCGCAGCGATGCAGGAGTACTTGGCGGGGCGAGGCGAGGCGGCGTTGCAGCGCGCCTACGAAGCCGGACGGCGGGCGCTCGCGGAAGGCTTGGGTGTGCTCGAAATGTTCGCGGCGCACCAGGAATCAGTTAGCGGCGCGCTTCGGTCACAGGTCGATAAAAGCGAGAAGGAGCGCGTCCTGGAACGAGCGCTGGACTGCTTCGCGGAGGGTCTGTCGCCCTTTGAGATGGTGTTGCGCGGGGTCCGGGAAGCGAACTCCCGCCTGCAGCAGAGTCTCAACAGCCTGCAAGGTGTGGAGGAGCAGCTCCGCCGCCAGAATGAGAAGCTCACCGCCGCTCATCGGGCCGTGGAAAAGGAACGCAGCCGTTATCAGGCGTTGTTTGATTTCGCTCCTGACGGATATCTTGTGACCGGCTTGGAAGGAGCGATTCGGGAGGCCAATACCGCCGCCGCGTCGATTCTGAATACACCCAAGGCGCTCCTGCCAGGACAATCCCTCAGTGAGTTCGTGGTCAAAGCAGACCGCGAGGAGTTTCGAGAACGGCTACACCGGCTGCATCTCGGCTCGATCGAGAGGGTGGAGGACTGGCAGGTTTCTATTCAGCCTAGGAACAAGTCACCTATACCCAGTGCGCTGACCGTTGTGGCGGAGCGTTCTGCTCCGGCGGTGGCCACTTTGCGCTGGCTGATTCGCGACGTAACAGAGCGCAAGCGCCTGGAAAAGGAGCACACGCGTTGGCTAGTGGGGAAGGCACGGGCCCAGGCCGCGCGGCGTTTCGAATTCCTCGCTCAAGCCAGCTCGTTGCTAGTGGAATCTCTGGACGTGGAATCCAGCCTGACCGGCGTCGCTCACCTGACTGCTACGTTTCTGGCGGGATGGTGTTTCATAAGCGTTGTTGAACCAGACGGGTCGCTTCGCCAACTGGAGGTCGCCCACGCCGATCCATCGGTCGCCGATCTGGCGGCCGCACTGCGCCGGCATTGTCTGTTTGGCGGCTGCGAATCGATTGACGCGCTGCCGGACAGTCCCCAGGTCATTGAACCTTTGACTGGAGAATGGTGCACCCTGGCCGCCGACGGGAAAGAACACGCCGCTTTATTGCGCCAGGTGAGCGGCGGCGGGGCGATGATCTTTCCCCTTCGATTCCATAACCGTTTGATGGGCGTGCTGACGCTGATCAGGGGTTTCGGCAGCCGCCGCTACCCTCCCGCGGACCGGGTGCTGGGAGAGGATCTCGCCCGGCGTTGCGCACTGGCGCTTGAGAACGTGCGGCTCTATCGGGAAATCGTGGCAGAGCGCGATAAGGCAGATCTAGCCAACCGCGCCAAGGACCAGTTTGTGGCGATCCTGGGCCATGAGCTCAAAAATCCTCTGACGCCGATCATTGGCTGGACACGAGTGTTGAAAAGTCACAGCCTCATATCTCAGGATCCGATACTTTCGGAGGGTGTGAAGGCCATGGATAAGAATGCGATGACGCTCACAAGGCTGGTAGGAGACTGCGTCGACCTGGCCAAAATTACCGAGGGCATAATTCAAATCGAGCGAACACCCATCGATCTGAACCAGGTCGTCACGGCATCTGCCGACGCCATCCAGGCAATGGTGGACGAACGGCAACTCAGATTGACGGTGGCGCTGTCGCCAGAACCCGTACCCTTGCTAGGCGACGCCATGCGCCTCGAGCAGGTGATCTTAAACCTCCTCATAAACGCCGTCAAGTATACCGACCCCGGTGGGCTGATTTCTATCCGCGTTGTGCCCAGGGGGGAAGAGGCGGAGGTCGAAGTCCAAGACACCGGAATCGGGATCGACCCCGCGCTCCTGGCTCAGATTTTCGAACCCTTCCGTCACGGATCAAGCTCGTGGCTCACCTCGAAGTCCGGCCTGGGACTGGGATTGGCGATCGCAGAGCGGATCGTCAAGATGCATGGAGGACGGTTGTGGGCCGAGAGCGAGGGACTTGGATCCGGTAGTACGTTTCGGATCCGGCTTCCGAAGGCGGCGCCAGCGGCCCAAGAGCCGCAATCCGATTCGCCCGCGGCGCGATCCGAGGCTTCCGGAAGCAAAATTCGCATTCTGTTGGTTGAAGACTCTGAGGACATCCTGTTTCTGTTGAAGATGGAACTCGAAAGCCTGGGACACTCAGTGACGACCGCCACCAACGGGAAACTGGGAATGGAAGCCGCCAGAACCCATCCCGCCGACCTGATCATTTCCGACGTTAAGATGCCTCTGGTCGATGGATACGAGTTTATTCGTGCTATTCGAAGCGTGCCCGAGTTGAGTGCTACGCCTGCGATCGCCCTCACCGGATTCGGGGCCAAGGCGGATGTCGAACGGGCGCTCGCGGCCGGCTTTGACGCATGTATAAGCAAGCCGGCGGAGCCTGGAGAGATCGCTGCCCTCATTCGGCGGCTGACGGAAATCCGAGAGGCAGTCCACGCCGGGTCCCAGCCCGGTTAACCACTGCAGAGGAGAAACTGCCCATGAGAGGTAAACAAGCAAGACAGGCCGTGCCCATGACGCAGCCTGTTGCAAGTGAGCTACGCGAGGCCGCGACTCAGGCGCTTTTGACGGAACTAGTCTCGCACCTGCGTCAGAATCGCACCCAGCTTCGCGAGGAATGGGCGCGACGCATCACCGAGTCCCGGCTGCTCACCGCCATGACTCAAGAAGAAATTTTTATTGAAGCCACGGCCGTGTACGACAACTACGTGGCGGTGCTCGAAACGGGCTCGGTGGAAGCGCTCCAGGAATACGCGCGCGACCTCTCCGAACGTATTATTCCGCGGGGTGTGGAAACGCACGAAGTACTGGGCATCGTGCTTTTGCTCCGCGACGTGCTGGCCCGTTCGCTTTTCAAGAAGTATCAGACCGATTTCAGCATGCTGAACCGCGTGCTGGACGCTTACGAGCCAGCCGCAAACCGCATCGCCAACACGGTCGGCGTGAGCTTCGTGGAGGAGCGCGAGCGCATCATCCGCGAGCAGCAGGAAGCCATCCGCGAGTTGTCGACGCCCGTACTACAAGTTCGCGAGCGCCTGCTCATTTTGCCGATCATCGGCGTAATCGATCCCCAGCGGGCACGCCAGCTGACCGAGCAGTTGCTGCGCGGTATCCGCTCCAATCGCGCCAAAGTGGTGGTCATCGACATAACCGGCGTGCCCTCGGTGGACTCCACCGTGGCCAATCACCTGGTCCAGACAGTGGACGCGTCCCGCCTGATGGGCGCGACAGTGATCGTCACCGGCCTCTCCTCGGAAATCGCTCAGACCCTCGTAACCATCGGCGTCGATCTCACCAAGATGAAAACCGTCGGCGACCTGCAGGGAGGTATCGAGGAAGCCGAGCGTCTGCTGGGATACCAGATCCGCGTGGAAGCGTAACGAGGGGCGTTCTCAGCCGGCTTCGTGCAGGAGAACCCGGCCGTCTCGCTTGTGGGACATCAGGATGTCTTTGACGGAGTCTGCGACGTAGCGCACCTGTTCCTCGGTCATGGCAGGATACAGAGGAAGCGAAACGATCCGTGGATACAGTTTGAGGGCGCGTGGGCAGGGTCGTTGAGCCACAGGCATTCTGGCGAAGTACGGATGCAGTGGAATCGGAATGAAATGGACGCTAGAACCCACTCCTCTGCGCCGCAGTTCCTCGATGAATTCGCCGCGGTCGATGTTCAGCATGTTGAGATTGAGACGCAGGACATAGAGGTGCCAGGCGTGCCGGGAGCGCGGCGCATCAGCCGGGAGTTCGACCTCTTCCATCCCAGCCAGTACCTGGTTGTAGATTTTGGCGTAATATGTCCGGGTCTCGATGAAGGAATCCAGCTTGCGCAATTGCTGAATACCGAGCGCTGACTGCAGATCGGTCAGGTTGTATTTGAACCCTGTGTCGACGACCTCATAGTGCCAGTTGCCGCGCTCGGAGTAGCGCTTCCAGGCATCGCGATTCATGCCATGCAGGGACAGCATGCGCATCCTGGCTGCCAGGGACTCCCGCGGCGTGGTAATCATTCCGCCTTCGCCCGTGGTCATGTTCTTGGTGGCATAAAAGCTGAAGGCAACGGCATCGCTGGCGTCTTCGCCATCTTCGGACATCCCGATGGGGCGGCCCTGGTAATGGGTTCCTGCCGCGTGGGCCGCGTCTTCGATGACGAAAAGTCCATGTTTGCGTGCAAGGGCCCAAATGGCCTTCATCTCGCACGGGAGACCTCCGAAGTGCACGGGGACGATGGCCCGCGTGCGCGGTGTAATCGCCCGCGCGATCTCTTCCGGATCAATATTCCCGTCCGCGCCGATATCGGCCATCACGGGCTTCGCGCCGACATGGAGGATGGTGTGGACGGTGGAGCAGAAAGTGAGCGGCGTGGTGATGACCTCGTCGCCCCTCCCGATCCCCAGCGCGGCAAACGCCACGTGCAATCCGGCTGTGCAGGAGTTCACGGCGATAGCGTGTGGAGCTCGAACATACGCGCCGAATTCCTTTTCGAATTGGGCGGTCCGCGGCCCGGTGGTGAGCCAGCCGGATCGCAGGGTGGCTTCGACCTCGCGCACCTCTTCCTCGCCAATGGAAGGTACGTGAAACGGGATGAATGGATTATTACGCATTCGTCCTTAGGTCCGCCTTCGGGGCCGGCGGTCGCGAGCCCGCCGCACAGTTTCGGATCGGCGCCTTTAAGCGCCCAGGGAACGCATGATCCGATCGCGGTCGAATCCGCGAGGGTATCCCATTGCGACTCGAACGCTCTTCATGCGCGGGTTCGTCACGCCAGAGCCACGCAGTCGGAATCGATTTCCAGCAGAACGGACCTTTGCAGCAAGCTCACGGACAGAACCAGCCGCATGGACTGTTTGGCGCCGACCACGATCCCTTCGATGCCGGTGAGAGGTCCGGCGGTGACGCGGCCCGTTTGTCCTGATCGCCAAAAAGGATGCGGAACCATAGCGATTCCCGCCTCGGCGACTCGCTGGAGCGAAACGATTTCATCGTCCTCCAGTGGGATCGGAACACGGCCTGCGCCGATCATACGAAGGACGCCCGGGGTGGTGAGGACCGGCAGACGGGCGGTGGGATTCACGCGGCAAAATAAATAACCGGGAAATAGAGGAAGGTCGAATGTCCGTACCCGACGGTCATATTGGTGGCGCCGCGTGTGCAGAGGCAGGAACGTTTCAAATCCTTTGTTGAGCAACAACTGGGACACGATCTTCTCATGACGGACATTGACACTAAGCGCAAACCACTTTCGTTCCGGGTCGGGGGCGTAGAGGGCTTTACTCGCAAGATAGCCGGGTTCAACGTCCGTAACGTATTTATTTTCCATGGCAGAGGAAAAAGCTACCGCTCTCTCGCGCTGCGAGAGACACTTTTCAGCCGCTACTAATGCACGGGAGGTGCCACTCGCCGCGAACTATCGGTCCATGCCGATGTATCTCGCGCGCGTGGCAAGTTTTCTCGCTTCAAGCAACGCGGTGGAGATGGAGCCTGCGCTATCGCGTTTGTGGCAGAAGAGATCTCAGTTGTGGCATACGACTTCCTTTCGCTCCTCGCGGCCCGGATCTCGAAGATTGCCGGCGTCAGTTGTTTAGGCCGCCTGGAGCAATTCCCTATCCGGCACGCAATGGCGATGTGCTTGCAGAACCCGATGGCGGTGTAGCGTGCCAATGCGGGAAGCTACGGCCTCATGCCGGGGATCTCACAGAGAAAATTCTATTCAGCGGTTCGCGGACCCTCCGCGGAGGCTTTGGATATTCTCGCCCCGCATTCGAACGAGATCTTCACGGCCTGGCAGCGCGAGATTCAGCCCCTGGGCCTCCAGCCGGAGGATGTACTGGCAGGAACGTCGATTGATTTCGGGCTCTTGGCCGAACGCCTTCGCACCAGTACCTACCCAGCGTTTCGGCAGACCATTCAACGGTTCGGCGAACAGCTCGCGCAGCGTGGAGTGAGTCTCAGCCGGGCGGTCGCAGCCTTCAACCGGCTCTTCGAAACCTGCCTGCCGGCCGTGGCCCAGCACGCGTCCAAGCGCGCAACCCCGGTCCTGGCTCTGGCGCGCCTTCATGCGCTGGTGAATTTGCTGATCGTATCCGGTTATACGGGTCAGTGGGCGGCCGGAAAGAAAACGCTGGTCGAAGCCAGCCTTTCGGAAGCTGAGGATCGCCGCAAAGGAGCGTCCGCGTATGTTACGCGGATCTACGAACAGGAGCGGCGCAGCCTTTCGCATGATCTGCACGACGAGGTCGGCCACGATTTGATGCTCATCAAGCTGTATCTGGAAATGATCGCGCTGGACAACAAGGCCGCCAGTGAGTCATCCGAGGTTCAGCCCCGCGTGGTCGAAGCCATCGCGCTGGTCTCACATGCTATCGATTCGGTGCGCCGCCTGGTCCTAGATCTGGGACCGGCCGTCTTCGAGGACCTCGGATTCCTGCCCGCCGTCAGATCGTACATTGGCCAATTCTCGGCGCGAACCAAGATCAACGTAACTCTTCGTGAAGGATATCTGCCCGCTGAAATTCCTTCGAGTCACCAGGTGGCACTCTATCGATTGCTTCAAGGTGCTCTATCCAATGTACTTAAACACGCCTCGGCTAAAAACGTGAAAGTGTCCCTTGGGAGTATGAAGGACGCCGTGTTAATCATGGTAATAGAAGACGACGGCGTGGGGTTCGATGCGACGTCTGAGCCCGGGCGCCGGTCATTTGGTTTAACGGCGATGCGGGAGAGAGTCGAAGTTCTGGGTGGCAGGATACATCTGCAGTCCAAAGTTGCCACTCCGGTGGCCAAAACGCACGGGACCAGGATCGAGATTGATCTTCCACTGCCCGGCGGAGAAGGAAAGTGAGCAGCAGTTTGCAAAAGAAGATCACCGTTCTGGTTTGCGATGATCATGCCCTTTTTCGGGAAGGGGTGAAGACCATTTTGAATTCGCAGCCGGACATAGAGGTCGTCGGCGAAGCGGCGGATGGGAAGGAGGGCGTCGAGCAGGCGATTCGCCTGTATCCCGACGTCGTCCTCATGGACATCTCCATGCCCGTGCTCAAGGGATTCGAAGCGGTTCGGAGAATCAAGAAGGCGCGGCCCGATATAAAGATCCTCATTCTCACCGTGTATGACGACGAAGATATGGTCGCCAGGTGCTTGGATGCGGGAGCGGCAGGCTACGTCTTGAAGGACTCACCTCCGCTGCAACTTGTTTACGCCATCCAAACCGTGCACCACGGACAGCAGTATATGAGTCCGCGGGTCCTCACCGGCGTGGTTCGCCAGTACATCTCGCAGCCGGCCGATTTCAGGGGCGGTTATGAGCTGCTGAGCGACCGCGAGCGCGAGATCTTAGTGCTGCTGGCGGAAGGGCAGTCCTTGAAAGATATCGCGACCCGGCTGAACTTGAGCGTCAAGACCGTGGACGCGCACAAGTACAATCTGATGCGAAAGCTCGATCTGCATGATCGGAGCGAACTTATCCGTTATGCCATTCGCAAACGGCTGGTAGAGGCGTAGAACCATCGATTCCATTTAACGGAATTATCCTGCTCCGTCGGGCCGCCCGCAAACCCGCAGGCCAATGGTTCTTGAGTCCGCTGCCTTTGGCACACGTCTTGCTCCCTTCCTACAAGTGCAAGCGTTTCTGGGGCACCTGCGCCAGCGGTAGCTTCGCCCCCACGCGCGTACTGAGCCTGTTCGAGGCTCCGTATCCGGCTTCCTGAGGCTTTGACGGAGGGAGAAACGATGTCTACGAATCTCGTGCTGGTGGGAGAGTCTCCTCAAGTCCACGAACCAAGAGCCTCAGAATCCCTGCAGGTGTTTTCGACCTGTCCATCCTCGCTCGCTACCCCGGATGACTACGTCAAAAGAATCACCGACGTGGCACTTTGGAGTGAAGCGGCAGGCTGCACGGGCATCCTGATCTACACCGACAATTCGCTGGTAGATCCGTGGCTGGTTAGCCAGATTATCCTGCAGCGCACGAATGCGTTGTGTCCCCTGGTGGCTGTTCAGCCGGTGTATTTGCACCCGTATTCCGTGGCGAAGATGGTCTCGACGCTCGCATTCCTCCACAGCCGCCGGGTATTCCTGAATATGGTCGCCGGCGGGTTCAAGAACGACCTTACCGCCCTCGGCGATGCTACGCCTCACGACAGCAGATACCAGAGACTGGTGGAGTACACCCACATCATCCAGCGGTTGCTGGACGGCTCTTCGCCGGTTACATTCCAGGGGCAGTTTTATCAGGTGAAGAATCTCACTTTGAACCCCCGCATGGCGACTGAGCTCCGCCCAGGCTTTCTGATGTCCGGATCGTCCGAGGCCGGAATGGCCGCTGCCCAATCGACCGGAGCCGTCGCGGTCCAGTATCCCGAGCCGCCCGGTAAGAGCGATGCGGCACAATCCGCCGATAGTGGTCCGCGCGGAATCCGAATCGGAATCGTCACGCGTCCACGAGAGGAGGACGCCTGGGAAGTTGCCTACACTCGATTCCCTGAAGATCGGCAAGGGCAGCTCACCCGGCAGTTCGCGACGAAAGTCTCGGATTCGGCCTGGCACCACCGTCTTTCAGAAATCGGCCAGCAATCTGATGGGCCGCGGGATACGTATTGGCTGCACCCCTTTGAGAACTATCAGACTAATTGTCCCTACCTGGTCGGCGCTTACGATGATGTGGCAGGTCAGGTCAGTCGCTACATGCAACTGGGATTTCGCACCTTCATCCTTGATATCCCGGCCGCGGAAGAAGAGTTCGAACATATCGGCAGAGTCTTTGAGGCTGCGCGGAGCGCGGTTCGATGATCGCACGGATGCAGAACTGGCTGACCACCCAGGCTCAGCGGCGACCCGAGGCGACAGCCGTCGTGTTCCGCGGACAGCCGACTACTTACGGAGCTTTGGAACAGGCCAGCAACCGGCTTGCTAGAGCGCTGCGGATGGCGGGTTGCACGCGCGGAGATCGGGTCGGTTTGCTTCTGCCTAAGTCCGCCAAATCGCTGATTGCGATGTTTGGTGTTCTCAAAGCGGATTGCGCCTATGTGCCGATCGATGCCGCCAGTCCCGTGGCGCGTATCGAGCGAATTCTCCAATCGTGCGAATGCCGGTGCCTGCTCGCGGAACAATCTGCCGCGAGCTTGTTGAACGCGCTTATCGCCAACGGTTTTCTGTCAAACGGTCTGGTGGCAAACGATCGCACGGCGAGTTCGCCGCGGATTATATGGATGGATCGCGCTGAAATGGACGGCGGCGGCAACCTGCCGCGCGGTGCCGAGGCTCCCTTGCTCTGGGAGGATCTCCAGGGACTGCCCGACTCCCCCGTCGAGTCCCGGAACGATCCGAACGACCCCGCTCATATCCTGTTCACATCCGGATCCACAGGCACGCCCAAGGGTGTGCCGATTACGCATTCCAATGTGATCCATTTCGTCCGCTGGGCGGTGGCTTATTTCGGAATAAGCCGGGCGGACCGGATCTCTGGCCATCCGCCACTGCACTTCGACCTTTCCACCTTCGACATCTACGGCACCATCGCCGCCGGCGCGCAGCTTCACCTGTTGCCGCCGGAGGCTAGCGTGCTGCCACACTGGCTGGCGGATTTTATACGGGACTCTGAATTGACGCAATGGTTCTCGGTGCCCTCCGCTCTCTTGCCGATGGCGAAATTCGACGTGCTCGAGCAAAATGATTTTCCGGCGTTGGAGCGACTCCTTTGGTGCGGCGAAAAGTTCCCGACTCCGGCTCTCCGGTACCTGATGAGACGCCTGCCGCACGTAACGTTCGTCAATCTGTACGGCCCTACCGAGGCGACCATCGCCAGCAGCTACTACCGGGTGCCGCGTTGCCCGGAAGACAACACGGCTGAAATACCCATCGGCCAAGCCTGCCACGGAGAAACGCTGCTCGTGCTGGACGACCAGATGAATCCGGCCGCTCCTGGCGAAGTCGGCGATCTGTATATCGGGGGCGCAGGCCTTAGCCCTGGTTACTGGCAAGATCCCGAGAAGACAGCGGAGGTCTTTCGGCCGAATCCATACGGCTCGAGTCCGGCGGACCGCATATACAAGACCGGCGATCTGGCGAGAATCGGCGACGACGGGATGATTTATCTGCTAGGCCGGTCCGACTCGCAGATCAAGAGCCGGGGATACAGGATTGAACTCGGTGAAATCGAGGCAGCCGTTCAAGCAGCGCCAGGAGTGCAAGACGCCTCTGTGGTCGCCTTGGATTCGGATGGTACGGAAGGCCCCACTATCTGCTGCGCTTATGTCCCGGTTCCGGGGCTCAATCTGGCTCCCGCGATTCTGAAGAGAGAAACGAGTCGTTTCCTGCCTCATTACATGATTCCCGCGCGCTGGATGGTCCTGGACTGCATGCCGCATAACAGCAACGGGAAGACTGACCGCGGGCAAATCCGGGAACGCTTCCGTAAGCAAAGCGGTGAATCTCAAATGGCGGCGCAGGGGTCTAGTGTGCAAAGCGGATCGAAGGAGACTCACGCGCATGCCAGGTAACGAAACCTCCGAGGCTCTGGTGCGCGAGATCGGCAAACTTATGGCCGAAAAGCTGCTGGTGGACGTCGCATCTCCCGAACAGGACCTGTTGGCTGGCGGAGTTCTCGATTCGCTCACGCTGATTCAGCTGCTGGTGAACCTGGAGCAACATTTCGGAGTGCGGATTCCTCTGGAAGAGCTTCAGATCGAAGATATTCGCTCGCTCCAAGCCCTCGCTCACCTGGTGGAGACGCACAAGCTGCATTCCCCGGCGCCAGTGACCGAGGCTGAGCGCCGGCCGTCGCTGAACGTGGCCCGTCAAGGAGGGTGATACGAGCGTCATGAACGTTTTAGGAATAAGCGGTCTGGAAGGAGCCATGGCTTTTAAGAAAGCGCATTGGCCTGGCCTGGAGGATCGCGAATACCGGATTTCACAGGGACATGACTCTGCCGCGGCACTCGTGGTCGACGGCGTCCCAGTCGCGGCAGCGGCCGAAGAACGTTTCAACCGCCGCAAACACAGCGGAGACTTCCCGGCCAGCGCCATCCAATACTGCCTGAGGCACGCCGGGTTGACCCTGGATGATATCGACGTGATGGCGCATTCGTTCGATTACGCGCCCTACGAGAAAGCGTATTCGATGGACGCGACGACGCGTGAACTGTATCGGGACGTGTACTCGCGAAATGCTCTCCTGTCCCTCGCCAATCGGGACCTGCCGGAGTTCCCGGAGGAACGGATTCGCCATGTCAGTCATCATCTGGCGCATGCCGCCAGCGCCTACTACACTTCCGGATGGGACGAGTGCCTGGTGGTGGTAGCCGACGGAATGGGCGAGGCGCAAGGGGTCTCCGTCTATTCCGGACACACGGGCAAGCTCGACCTGCTCGCCGAGATGTCGGCTCTAGATTCAATCGGCATTCTGTATTCGTTGATTACGCTCCACCTGGGTTTCGATTTCAATTCCGATGAGTACAAAATCATGGGCCTCGCTCCCTACGGAGATCCCAGCCGTTTCCGGCCTTTCTTCGAACAACTGGTCCAATTGCATCCGGATGGTTCTATCCGTATCCCGGCGCTAAGATGCAACCGGACGCGGGAGGAACGTGAGAACTATGGTGCAACCCGCCGCCATCTGCGAGAGAACCTGCTTCCAGCCCGCGAGCCTGAAGACGAAATCACGGATGATCATCGCGACGTAGCCGCCGCCTTGCAGGAGTGTCTTGACAAGGTAATGCTTCACATCTGCGGGCGCTTCGGAGAGGCCACGGGATCGCGCAGGCTGGTGCTGGCCGGCGGCGTGGCTTTAAATTGCACGGCCAACGGCCACTTGCTCCGGGCGGGACTCTTTGATGAAATTTACGTTCAGCCGGCGGCTGGGGATGACGGCTCCGCGCTGGGTGCGGCCCTGCACTGGGCCGCGCAAGCTGGAGAAGTTTCCAACGTCCGATTTCCAACTCCGTTTTTCGGCCCGGCATATTCGACGCAGGACATCGAAGCGGCTCTGGCCGGGTTCGGTGAACAAATCGAGGTCCAGCGTTACGACAGTCTGGGTGAAACCTGCGCTCAAGCGGCGAGGCTCATTGCGGAAGGTCGCGTGATCGCCTGGTATCGGGGACGCATGGAGTTCGGACCGCGCGCGCTGGGTCACCGCAGTATTCTGGCCGATCCCGGGCATCCGGAAATGCGCGACCGCATCAACGCCATGGTAAAAATGCGGGAAGCCTTTCGTCCGTTTGCTCCCGCGGTTTCCTGCGAGCAGGTGCATCAGTGGTTCGAAGTGCCGTCCGGAACGGAGCTGCCCTACATGATTACGACCGTGGACGTCCGCGAGGAGTTCCGCGCCGAACTGCCCGCCATCACGCACGTGAATGGATCCGCCCGGGTACAGACCGTATCCTCACTGGACAATGCGGAGTTCCACACGCTCTTGAAAGCGGTGGGAAAAATCACTGGACGCGAAATGGTGCTCAACACCAGCTTCAACGTTAAGGGGCAGCCAATCGTCAACACACCGCGCGAGGCGCTCGAAACCTTCCTGGGAACCGGCATTGAATATGTGTTCCTGGAGAACGTTATGATCGGCCGTCGCAATGCCGCGGTGAGCCATATCCAGCTTGCGGGGGAGACCGTAGGGGCCTTAACATGAAAACACTCTCGCGGAACCGCTGGATGGCGCTCCGCAATTGGCCGGAACTGCAGCAAGATGAGATCCACATCTGGAAGGCAGATCTGGACGCCATCGCCGCGCAGCGTCCCGGCCTTGAACGCACTCTGGACCCGGACGAGATCAGGCGAGCCGGTCAGTATAGCAGCGCGGCCGATCGCGACCGCTACATTCTCTCCTGTGCGGTGCGGAGAAATATCCTGGCGCGATATCTGAGAACCAAACCGGGCGAGCTCGAGTTTACTTATGGACCCAATGGAAAACCGGAACTCGCCAACGGAAAGCTACGGTTCAATATCTCCCACTCCTACGGGTTGGCAGTGTGCGCGGTCAGCAGATCGCTCGACGTGGGCGTAGACGTCGAGCGTATACGGGCGGGTGTTGAGGAGGAGATATCCGGCTGGTTCTTCTCGCTCCGGGCAATTCGGTATCTCGAAGCCCTTCCTCAACCCTTACGGCGCCGAACGTTTTTCCAGGGATGGACGCGGATGGAGGCCTATGGCAAGGCTTTGGGTTTAGGCCTCACGGTGAATTTCGAGAACGTTGAGGCCCTGCTGGGCACCCCAGATGCATGGTTTCGCGGCGCGGGCAGCACTCCGGCGGAAAGCGTCCCTTGCCGGCTTCAGGACTTCCATCCCCGCAAAGGTTACGCCGGCGCGCTCGCGGCCCGCGGAGGCGAGTGCAAACTCAAATACTGGACATGGCAGCCTCGCTACGCTCTCGCAGCATAGCGTTGCGGTCGGTTCGAGGTAGTAGCGGCACTCCCCCTGTCAGCTTCCGTCCAGGAAACAAACCGATTCTCCTAGGAGAACGGACTATCCATCAATCAGGACAGATCGAAAATCTGTTATCCTCCCCGGCATGAGCCGTACAGTTCGCGTCCGCATTGCGGTTACGCTGTTCGCGCTGCTGGGAGCGTGGGCCGCCTACACGCAGAATTCGCCCACGCCGAATCAAAACGCCCCTCGCCCCGCCGTCGCACAGAAAGTCAAGGACGGCCTCTACATGATCTCGGGCGAAGGCGGGAATGTCGCCGCACTCCTCACGGACGAAGGTGTGCTCCTGGTCGACGACATGTACGATCGCAACTACGCGGCCGTCATGGACCAGGTGAAATCGCTCAGCGAGAAGCCGGTGCGTTACGTGCTCAACACGCACCAGCATGACGATCACTCCGGCAGCAACGCCCGGATGCTTGCGGCGTCGGTAGAAATCATTGCGCACCGCAACGCGCGGGTCAACATGATTGCGCTGAAACAGCCCGGAGCGCCCCGCGTCACCTTCACCGATGAAATGGAAGTGCACCTGGGCGGCAAGGAAGTCCGCACCCGGCATTATGGACGCGGCCATACCGGGGGCGACGCCGTCATTTATTTCCCCGAGCTCAAGGTGATCCATACCGGCGACCTGTTTCTCACGCGGCCCACGCAGCCGTACATCGATTACGCCAACGGCGGGAGCGCTCTCGAATGGACGAAGGCGCTGGATGAAGTTTTAAAACTCGACTTCGACACGATTATTCCTGGCCACGGTCCACTCTCCGACCGCACCGGCCTCCTGAAGTGGCGTGCCGATTTCGAGACCATGCGAAATCGGATCGGGGGCATGGTTCGCCAGGGAAAGAGCAAGGAAGAAGTCTCGCAGACGCTGGTGAAAGATTTCGGCTGGCCGCCGGGCGGTCTCGCTATCGCGCAAGTAGACGCGTTCATTGCCGAGATGAAGTAGCGGTGCTCACGGCCAAGAGAGTCTATCTGGGAGCGCTGCTGGCTCTCATCGTAGCGACCGCGGGCGGTGCGTTCTCGAACGGGCTGTTCTTTATCGCGCAGCCCTACCAGCTCAACTACGGCGAAGGCCTGGTCGCCTGGCAAGCAGCCCATGTCACCGACTTGGCGCACGCTTACGCTCCTCTCGATCACTACCCATTCGTGGTGTTTCAATATCCGCCACTGTTCCACGTGGCAACGCGAGCGATGGGAACGATAACCAGCAACTTGCTTGTTGCCGCGAGATCGGTGTCCGTGCTCTCTGCCGCACTCCTCTGCGTCCTCATCGGTTGGACTACGTTCCAGGCTTTGCCGCGCCGGGCCGACGGGCCTACGCGGGCGCTCGCCGCCGTCTTCGCCGGAGCGCTGCCGACGACGCTCTACAATTTCAACTGGACTTGGCTGGCGAGAGTGGATACCCTCGCGATCCTGCTGTCGTTCAGTGGCGTGGCTCTATTTGCGGCGCGGTATTCGTCACCGCTGGTACAGACGCTGGCCGCCGTACTGATGACCGCGGCGCTCTTCACCCGCCAAACCACTTTCGCGGCTCCGCTGGCCTGCGTGCTGGTCGCATGGTGGATCGATCGCAGGATCGCCCTGCGCATGCTCCTCACCATGGGCATCCTCGGAAGCGTCGTCTTAGGTTGGCTTGCATGGCGGACTAACGGACAAGTTCTGCTGCATCTGATCCGTTACAACCAAACCGCGTTTTCGATCGCCGCGGCCCTCCTGGGGGTCGTGAGAAACGGGCGTTGGGTGGCTGGTCCTCTTGTCTTGGCGGCAGGCGCCTCGACTGCGGTCTTGTACAGAGCCTGGTCCCTCGCACGACGCCGCCGGTGGAAATTGCTTCGCGAAAACCTGCGGGCGAACCGCTACCGGCGTACGGTTCTTATCCTGTCTATGTACAGCGGTTGCGCTGCGCTCGGTACTCTCGCAAATGGAAAAGAAGGATCCGACGTCAACTACTTCCTCGAGTGGAACGTGTCGCTGGCGCCGCTGGCGGGGATATTGCTATTCCGTCTGCTAGCCGCTTCCGGAAACATCGTGCGTCTGCGGCCGGTCCAGTTGGCAGCACTGGCCGTGCCCTTCCTGATCGTGAATGCGGCCGTACCGACCGCTGGCATGGGATGGCTCCGCGTCTTCGACGGACCGCTGCCCGCCGATCGGGAAAAGATCGAAGTGTACCGGAGGATGCTCGCGACCCTCAGCGAAACGCCCGGCCCGGTGTTCTCGGAAGACATGAATTTGCTGTATAAGACCGGCCGGGAAATTCCCGCCGAGCCGGCCATGATTCAATGCCTTGTCAAAGCCGGCCTGTGGGACGAAGGCCCGTTTGTGCGGATGATCCAGGAACACCGATTCGCCCTGGTAGTGGCTATGCTGAACCGGGAAACGGACGCTTCGTTCTCACTCGAGCGCTATTCACCAGCGGTGGCCAGCGCGATCGAGCAGGCGTACGAACCGGCCGCAGTCATTGCAGATTACCGAATTTATCGGCCCCGATCGAGCTTCGCTGCACAACGTCCGTGATAGCATACTATGAGCTAAATGCTGACCAGGGGGTCGGGCCTGGTAAAAATCTGCCCGTCGCTTTGCCTATGGAAGCTGGAGGAAAGCCTAATGCTGCGCGTGTCTCGCGGGTTCAAGATATTGTTCTGTACGATTGTTTTTGCGTCTATGGCGACCTGGATTGCTCTAGCCCAGCAGCCCCGCAAGATAGACGATCAGGCGCTCCGCGACGCCCCACGAACGGCGGAAGAGTGGATCAGCTACAACATGGGCTGGTCCGAGCAGCGTTATAGCCAGCTCAACCAAATCACCTCGCAGAACGTGAACCGGATTGGACTCGGCTGGTACGTCGACATTCCGTCAGCGCGCGGCAATCCTCAGAATCGCCAGGAAGGAACTCCCCTGGTTTCAAACGGCATCATCTATAGCATCGCCCCGTGGAGCGTGGTGTATGCCGTCGACGCGCGCACAGGTAAAGAGGTCTGGCACCAGGATCCGGACGTCAACCAGCAAGTCTGGCAGTCCCGAATTTGCTGCGGCGTTGTGAATCGCGGCATCGCACTATATCAGGATAAGGTCATCGCCCCGGTGGTCGACGGAAGGCTGCGGGCCCTGGATGCCGCCACCGGAAAGCTCGCGTGGGAAACGCGCGTTTCGCCCGAAAACATGGCGTATACGATCACCATGGCTCCTCGCGTCATCAAGGGCGGCAAAGTCATCATCGGCGTGAGCGGCGGCGAGTACGGGGTGCGTGGATACTTCGACGCCTACGACGCAGAGACAGGTAAGCGCGCTTGGCGATTCTACACCGTACCAGGCGATCCTTCCAAACCATTCGAGCAACCAGAGCTAGCCGATTGGGCCAAAACATGGTCGGGAGAATGGTGGAAAATCGGCGGCGGCGGGCCAGTGTGGAACGGCATGGCATATGATCCCGACGCCGACATCGTCTATGTCGGGACGGGGCAGCCAGGCCCATGGACATCCGTGCATCGCGGTTCCGGCGACAACCTTTGTACCGACTGCATCATCGCGGTTCGCGGCGCGACCGGCAAGCTGGTCTGGCATTACCAGACCACGCCCGGCGACGATTGGGATTATGACTCAATCGCCGACATCATGCTGGCGGATTTAACGATCAACGGCAAATCGCGCCATGTCGCCATGCACGCTCCGAAGAACGGATTCTTCTACGTGCTCGACCGCTACACGGGAGAGTTACTCTCGGCGGATCCGTGGGTCACGGTCACGTGGGCTTCAGGCATCAATATGAAGACCGGTCGCCCCACAGTGAATCCCGAGGCGCGCTATAAAACGGACGCGATCAGCATTACACCCGGCCCCGGCGGCGGTCATGTGTGGCCGCCCTGGTCGTTTAATCCGACCACGGGCTTGGTCTATATCCCCAGCACCATCGGCGGCGGCTACACATTCCAGGCAAATCCCGATTTCGTTCCGCTGCCCACGGATATTGGGACGAGCGGTCGCGGCCAAATGAACATGGGTACCGGACGCGCTGGAGCGGGACGCGGCGGTGCTGCTGCGGGTGCTGGCGGAGGACGCGGCGGAGCCCCGGCGCCTGGATTAGCTCCTGGTCTCGATCCGACTGCGGTAGCGGCAGGCGGCGGAGCGGCAGCTCCCGCAGGGGCAGCGCCGGGCGGCGGACCCGCGGCAGGAAGGGGTCCGGCCCCTCCATCGCCTCCCGCGATCGGACCGGAAGGGCGCGGGAACATTCTAGTGGCCTGGGACCCGGTGGCGCAGAAAGAGCGCTGGCGCGGGCTTTCCGCGGGCTTTAATCAGGGCGGCACGCTCTCCACTGCCGGGAATCTGGTGTTCGCGAGCGTGAACACCCGGCTCATCGTTTATCGCGCCGACAACGGCGATCAGCTCATGGACATCACCACAGGCCTCTCGCAAATGGGTCCGCCGATGACATTCATGCTGGACGGAAAACAATACGTCGCGGTGGCGGGCGGACCGCCTCAAGTTGGTGGCGGCCGTGGCGGCGCGGGCGGTGGCGGTCGCGGTGCGGCAGCAACTCCGGGTGCGGCTCCTAATACAGCCCCGGCGGCGCCGGCAACTCCTCCGCAACCGTCGAGGCTACTGGTGTATGTACTGGACGGCAAGGCGACGCTGCCAGCACCACCGCCCACTGCAATCGTACCGGCACCGGGGCGATAAAATACTGCGGGAGGGGACTTCTGATGAAGACCTTGCTGAATCCGTTCGCGGCTGCGATCGTTCTCGCTGCGCTGCCGATCGCAGCTCAGTGGCCGGATTACCCGGCCGCCGGAGTCCCTCGCACGCCTGAGGGTAAAGCGAAACTCGACGCCCCCGCGCCGAAGGCAGCCGACGGCCATCCCGATCTCTCCGGAATCTGGGATCTTCGCGGTCCCGGCGGCCGTGGCGGACCTGGTGGTCCCGGTGGCCAACCGAAGGGCGGCCCTCCTAAGGATGCGCCTCCTCCGGAACTGCCCCCAGGGACTCCTCCGAATGCGACGTTCAAGAACGTCGGCTCGGGGTTCAAGGAAGGCCTGCCGATGCTGCCTTGGGCCGTGGATCTCTTGAAGGCGCGCCGCGCGGAAAACAGCAAGGACAATCCAGATGCGCATTGTCTGCCGCTCGGCCTGATGCAGCTTCATATGCATCCTCAGCCGAGGAAAATTATCCAGACCCCGGGCCTGGTCGTCATTCTTTATGAAGCGCAGGGAGGCGTGCGGCAGATTTTCACCGATGGCCGTCCCTTGCCGAAAGATGTCGAGCCATGGTGGTACGGCTACTCAATCGGAAAGTGGGAAGGCGACACCCTGGTAGTAGAAACCACCGGTTTCCGGAACGACGTTTGGCTTGATATTGACGGCAGCCCGCTGACCGAATCAGGGAAAATGACCGAGCGATTCAAGCGCCTAAACTACGGAACGCTGCAAATCGACGTGACTATCGAGGATCCGAAAGCGTACTCCAAGCCGTTCACTGTCCGCGTGGTTCACCGCCTTATGCCCGATACGGACTTAATCGAATTCATCTGCACGGAAAATGATCGAAGCGGGCCGCACCTGGTAGGGAAATAACAGTATTATGGCAGAGCGAATACGACCACCGTATCCGAGGCCGTGACCGCCACATACTGTTTGCCGTTCTTGCCCTGATACGTCATCGGCACGGCGTTGCCCATGCGGTCCATCTGGCCCGCCCACAATTCGCGTCCGGTTTTCGAATCAAACGCCCGCAAACGGCTGTCGTTGGCCGCTCCGATAAACACCAGGCCGCCCGCGGTCACCATCGGCCCGGCGCTACCCGATCCACCCACGTTCCGCTTGCCTTCCGGAAGCGACTGGTTGGT
>JAOAPR010000193.1 GCA_025463005.1 Bryobacterales bacterium
CCGTCTCCTCCTCTTCGCCATGCTTCCCGGCCTCCTGGCCGCCCAGAGCCTCCAGGAATTCGAAAAGAAAGTCACCGAATTCACGCTCGCTAACGGCCTGAAATTTCTGGTCATCGAGCGGCACGAAGCGCCGGTGGTTTCCTTCCACACCTATGTGAACGCGGGCGCTGTGGACGATCCCACCCACCGCACCGGCTTGGCGCACATGTTCGAGCACATGGCGTTCAAAGGCACTCCGAACATCGGCAGCAAAAACTGGACAGCGGAAAAGAAAGCCCTCGACGCGATCGAGGAGGCCTACAATCGCCTCGAGGCAGAGCGCAATAAAGCCTTCCGCGCGGATCCCAAGAAAATCGAGGCGCTGGAAGCGGAGGTTAAAGCCGCTATCGCCAAAGCCGACAGCTACGTCGAATCCAACGAGTACGACCGCATCGTGGAGTCGAACGGCGGCGTGGGCATGAACGCCGGCACGGCCGAAGATCAGACCACCTACTTTTACAGTTTCCCTGCCAACCGCATCGAGCTCTGGTTCTTGCTCGAATCGGAACGCTTCCTGCATCCGGTCTTTCGCGAGTTCTACAAGGAACGCGACGTGGTTCGCGAAGAACGGCGCATGAGAATCGAATCGAGTCCCCAAGGTCAGTTGATCGAGGCACTCTCCTCAACCGCTTTCGCGGCGCATCCCTACAAGAACACTCCCGCCGGATGGGCGAGCGATATCGAGAGCCTTCGCGCCACCGATGCGGAGGAGTTCTACAAACGCTATTACGCGCCGTCGAGTCTGACCATCGGCATCGCTGGCGACGTGAATCCGGCCGAGGCGAAGAAGCTCGCTGAGAAGTATTTCGGCCGCATCCCGGCCCGGCCGCCGGCTCCCGTGGTGAACACGGTAGAGCCTCCGCAGAATGGTGAAAAGCGTGTCATGGTGGCTTCGCCGGCGCAGCCATTCCTGGTGGTGGCCTACAAGCGTCCGGATCAGTACTCCAAAGACAACGCCGCGCTCGAGGTGCTGGAGCAGATCCTGTCTGGCGGACGCACCAGTATCATCTACAAGGAAATGGTGCGCGATAAGAAGATCGCGCTGGGTGCGGCGAGTTACGCCACTTATCCGGGCGGCAAATATCCTTCGCTGTTCCTGTTTTTCGTGGTTCCTAACAGCGGCCACACGGTCGATGAAATGGAAAAGTCCGTCTACGAAATCATCGATCGCGTAAAGAAAGACAAGCCCGATCCCGCGGCGTTGCAGCGGGTGAAAACCAATTTGCGGGCTGCGCTGATCCAGAAGCTCGATAACAATTCGGGGCTGGCGTCAGAACTGTGCGCCTATCAGGCCGGCTACGGCGACTGGCGGAAACTGTTCACCGAACTTGACGAGTACAACAAGGTGACCGCGGAGGACGTCCAGCGCGTGGCGCAGAAGTACTTAACTGAAAGCACACGCACTGTGGTGTATACGTATGCTCCCTCCAAAGGAGACGCGAAATGAAGCGCCGAATTGTTATTCTGGCACTCGTGGCGGCGGCCGTTGCGGCCGCACAGCCGGTGCCGTCGTACAAAACGCTGAAGTATCCGCCGCTTCCCCAAGTAAAAATCCCCGAGCCGGTGGAGTTCACTTTATCGAACGGCATCCGCGTTCTACTACTCGAAGATCACGAGCTGCCACTGATCCGGGGCTTGGCGCTGGTCCGCACCGGAAATTTGTTCGACCCGCCGGAGAAGCGCGGGCTAGCCCAGGTGATGGCGGACGTGTTGCGCTCAGGCGGCACCAAAGCCAAGACCGGCGATCAGATTGATGAGGAACTCGAAAACATCGCGGGCTCGGTGGAAGCCGGAATGGATGAAACCAGCGCCAGTATTAGTTTTTCCGGATTAAAAGAAACCGCCGATCAGGTGCTGGCCGTCTTTAAAGACGTGCTCACGAATCCGGAGTTCCGCCAGGACAAACTGGATCTGACGCTCACGCAGTACCGCAGCGCGATCGCGCGCCGGAATGACGACGCCAGCGAGATACCCGCCCGCGAGCTGACGCGCATTCTTTACGGTCCGGACACACCCTACGGCTGGCAGCCCGAATACGAACACCTGGCGCGGATTCACCGGGAAGACCTGATCGCGTTCTACCAGCGCTACTACTTCCCCAAGAACATCATGCTCGCGATCTACGGCGATTTCACGGCCGCCGAGATGCGCCCCAAGCTCGAAAAGCTTCTCGCCGATTGGAAGGTGGAACAGCCTCCTGCTCCGCCGTTTCCGCCGCTCACCGCCAAGTCCGCTCCGGGCGTTTACTTCGCGCCGAAAGACGACGTGACCCAGACGTTTTTCTCCATCGGACACCTTGGAGGCACTCTACGGGATCCAGATTATCCCGCGCTTGAAGTCGCGGCCAACATTCTGGGCGAAGGCTTCAGCAGCCGACTGGTTTCTCGAATCCGCACCCAACTGGGCTACGCCTACAGCATCGGGGCCACGTGGGCGGCCAACTATAACCACCCCGGCACATTCCGCATCGGTGGCAGCACAAAATCCATGACCACGGTGGAAACGGTGCAGGCTATCCGGGAGGAAATCGACAAGCTGCGCACTACCGAGGTTACGGAAAAGGAACTGGACGAAGCCAAACAGGCGGTACTCAATAGCTTCGTGTTTTTTTTCGACAGCCCAGCCAAGACGCTCAATCGCGTGATGCGTTATGAGTATTTCGGCTACCCCAAGGACTTCCTGTTCCAGTACCAGAAAGCGATCACGGCGGTGACTCGCGCGGATGTGCTGCGGGCGGCCAAAGAGCACCTCCATCCCGACGAGCTCGCCATCGTCACCGTCGGGAACCCTAAGGAGTTTGGGAAACCTCTGACGACACTGGGCAAGGTCACCGATCTCGACCTGACCATTCCCGAGCCCAAGCAGGAAGTTGCGAAATCGGACGCAGCGAGCCTGGCGCGGGGCAAGCAAATTCTGCAACGCGCCCAGCAGGCCATGGGCGGAGCCGAGAAATTGGCCGCGGTCAAAGACGCGACCCATGTCCTCGAACTAGCTCTGGAGCCTGCCGCGGGTGGGTTCAAAGTAAAGCAGGTCAGCATGTATGTGGCGCCCGACCAGCTCCGGCAGGAACAGGAGCTTCCATTCGGCAAGATTACGATCTACACGGACGGCAAGTCCGGATGGATGGCCACACCTCAAGGCGTGCAGCCTATGCCGGCGGAGGTATTGAAACAGGCGTCGGGAGTTCTGTTACGGGAGCCGTCCGAGCTCATGCTGTCCGACCGCGACCCTTCCCGCACGGTGAATGCGGTAGGCGAAAACGCGATCGAGATCTCGACTGCAAACGGCCTGAGCGTGCGGATCGAGTTTGATCCGGCCACAGGTCTGCCGGCGAGGGAAATCTACACGGAGCCGGGCCAGAATGGCGCGCCCGCGCAGACCACCGATATCTTTTCGGACTGGCGCGACGTGGCGGGCGTGAAGCTGCCCTTTAAGACGATCCAACAGGAGAATGGCACGAAGATGCTGGAAATGACCGTGTCTGAATACAAGATCAACAGCGGTCTCGCTGCGGCGGAGCTAAGCAAACGCCCATGAAACGGATTCTATACACGCTAGTTGCAGCCGCCTCTCTAGCTGGCGCGCAAGGCATAGAAGCGCAGGGACGAAAGGTGATCGACGATGCGATCGCCGCGCTGGGCGGTCAGAAGTTCCTGACCGTGAAGGATCGTATCGAGACTGGGCGCGCCTATTCGTTCTTTCATGATCAATTGAGCGGGCTTTCCGTTGCCAAGATCTATACCCGCTACATTGCAGTCCCTCCGGATCGCACCGGTATCGACCTGGGTATTCAGGAGCGCCAGGCGTTCGG
>JAOAPR010000090.1 GCA_025463005.1 Bryobacterales bacterium
GTTCTACCATCAGAGCGGAAAGCGCGACGAGATCACGCGCCTTAAGTTCAGCCACGACGGCACACTGTGGGTGGGGACGGAGGATGGGCTCTTTCGCTTCGACCGCGGTCGCTTCGCACCCATCTTAACGGGATCGGGCATCGGTCAAATCGAGGAAGCCTCGGATGGCCATCTGCTCGTGGTTGCTGGAGGTAAGTTTGTTGAATGGGACGGCGCGCGGATTGTGGATCGTCCTGGGTTGGCAGTCCGGTTAGGGGTCGGCTACGATGGATTCTTTCGAGTTGTCCGGGATCACACCGGCGCTACGTGGTTTTGTACCAGGGCGGGTGTCGCGCGTCTGTCTGGCACCTCTATCCACCGCTACAATCCCTACGGGCACGCAAATGCGGGCGCGTCTGCGCTCATCGAAGACCGCCAAGGAAATGTGTGGGTGTTCACGAAGCGCGGGCTCTTCCGATGTACCCCGACCCGCTTGGAGGCGCTGGCGCCAGGCAGTTCTGTGAACTCCCTCTTCGCCGACAGGGATGGCAGTCTGTGGGTCGGTACAAACGGCGATGGACTCGTTCAGTTTAAGGATCGGCTTGTCCGGATGTTCACGACCGCCGATGGGTTGCCGAACAATATACCCATGACGGTATTGGCGCGCCACGACGGCAGCATATGGGTAGGCAACAACTGCGGCGGGCTTTCCTGGTTTGACGGGCGGCGTTTCCATGCGTACGCCGAAAAAAACGGCCTGTCAAACTCTTGCGTCTGGGCCCTGGCGGAAGACAGCAACAATGATCTATGGATTGGGACATGGGGCGGCGGTCTCTTCCGTTTCAAAGAGGGTCATTTTGCGCAGTATTCGATGCCGCAAGGGTTGGTGAGCAACGTTATAAGAAGCATTATCGCTGCCCGGGACGGCTCCTTGTGGATGGCAACTGCCGAAGGCGTGAGCCATTTGGTGAATGGGCGTTTCCGCAACTACACGACAGCGGATGGGTTGTCCAGCAATCGCGTGGGCGCCGTGTACCAGGATCGCCGGGGCGTCATCTGGGCCGGAACGAGCCGGGGGATTGATCGAATGACAGGCGACCGCTTTATGGCCCTTTCGTCGCCCCAGGAGATATTCGATCCTCGTTACATCAGTCTTGGAGAAGGGCCGTTCGGGAGCCTCTACGCCTTCTCGGCGCCGAAAGGAATCAGCCGCATCGACGGCAATCAACTGGTTAGAGTGAACTCCGATCTCGATGTGCTGAGCTTCGCTGATTTCGAGCGTCGTGACCTGTGGTTTAGCGGCGGAAATGGCATTTTTCGGTTAGCAGTATCCAGCGTCAGCCCGACGGCGCAGGATAGCGGAGCGCCGCTCGATTACCTCTCGGTCGGCCGTGCCGACGGTTTGAACTCGACCCAATGCAGTATTGGCGCTCCCAACATGGCGATTACGCGCGACGGCCATCTCTGGGTGGCGACCGTCCAGGGTTTGGCCCTGCTTGACCTGCCGCGGCTGCCGCGTACGAATCGCAAACCGGCGATCTTTATGGAAGAAGTCACAGTGGGGCAAAAGAGACAACCCATTGGTCAAGAACTGGTCTTACCCCCCGGCACGCACCATTTGGAGCTTAAGTTCGATTCCATAGAATTTGCGTCGCCGGAAAAGATCCGTTTCCAATACCGGCTGGACGGCGTGGATCCGGTCTGGCTGGACGCCGACGCAACCCGCACCGCGGTATACACGAGCATCCCACTGGGCGCCCATTCGTTCCATATTCGCGCATGCAACAGCGACGGAGTGTGGGATCGCGCCGGCATAGTCTACGAAGTCAGTCAACGACCGTACTACTACGAAACAACCTGGTTTCGACTCCTCGCATTGGCAGTTGCTGCTTCGCTTATCGCAGGCATCTATTTTCTCCGGCTTAGGCGGGTGGCGGGACAAATTCAGAGTCGCTTTGAGGAACGGCTGGCGGAACGCACACGCATAGCCCGGGAGCTGCATGATACGCTATTGCAGAGCTTTCACGGGCTGATCTTCCGTTTTCAGGCAGCTGATAACCTGCTCCCGGCGCGTCCGACCCAAGCCAAGCAAACACTCGAGAGCGCTCTCGATGACGCCGCTCAAGCGATCACGGAGGCACGGGACGCTGTTCACGAGTTACGCTCGTCCGCAGTAGTCACCTGCGACCTGGAGGCCGCGGTTACAGCCCTGGGTGAGGAACTCGCAGTACATCATACGACCGCTGCCGCGAGCCAAGATTCAGCGACTTTCCTGGTGGAGGTGGAAGGCGCGCCACAGGACCTGCATCCGATCCTGCGGGACGAGATCTATCGGATTGCAGGGGAAGGGCTGCGCAATGCATTTCGCCACGCACGGGCGCGGCGGGTCGAAGTGGAAATCCGATATGACGAACGGCAGCTTCAGGTTCGGATCCGAGATAATGGAAGCGGTATCGACCCGAGCGTGCTGAATCATGAAGGGCGGCCCGGACATTGGGGCTTGACTGGGATGCGCGAGCGCGCAAAGCGCATTGGCGGAGAAATGGATGTCTGGAGTGAACTCGGGGCCGGCACGGAGGTTGAATTGCGCATCCCCGCCTCCATCGCCTACCAGACATATGCTGGCCGCCGCTTCCGGCTGTTTCGCGAGAAGAGGGGGACGAACTCATGAGCATCGATCCCTCTTCGATTCGCATTCTCACAGTTGACGACCATCCCCTAATCCGCGTAGGGATCGCCACGCTCGTCGCTCCGGAATCGGATATGAAGGTGGTAGGCGAAGCCTCCAATGGTCGTGAAGGCATCGCAAAGTTTCGAGAATGCCTTCCGGACGTGACACTGATGGACTTGCAGATGCCCGACATGAATGGTATCGACGCGATGACGGCCATTCGCGACGAATTCCCCGAAGCGCGAATCATCGTCCTGACGACGTACACCGGCGATGTGCAGGTTTTCCGGGCCATCAAAGCTGGCGCTCAGGCGTACGTGATGAAGAACCTCGTGCATAAGGAACTTTTGCAGACGATTCGCGCGGTTCATGCCGGGCGTAAGACTATGTCTGCTGAGGTGGCCGCCCAAGTTGCCACATATGCTGGCGATGAGGCTTTGACGTCACGAGAGATCGATGCGCTGCGGCTGATTGCCGCAGGCAACGCCAATAAAGAGATTGCCGCTCAGCTCTCGATTACAGAGGAAACGGTCAAGAGCCGGGTTAAGAACATCCTTCTCAAACTCGGCGCAAATGACCGAACCCACGCCGTCACGATCGGGCTGAAGCGCGGAATCATCGAATTATAAATTACTCGAAAGAGTGACCCCGCAGACCCCGTTCTGGGGTTTCGATCGTCTGATAGACCTCTTAACCTAAAAAGGGGAACTGTTCCTGCAGCGCTTATTTTCAACTTTTGCTAAGGGCTGGCCCGGGATCGGCCTTCTCTGTCTGCGCCTAGGTGCCGGGATCGCCTTATTCCACGATGGGGTCGCTGGATCGGTGGAATCGCCTTACCAACAACACTTCCTGAGGCTACTGATCGAGGCCGCGGCCGGACTGTTCCTATGTGCCGGCTTGTGGACACCCATCGCAGGCGGAGCAGCGGCGATTATTGGGTTGTGGGGCGCCTTTTGGCGTTCCGGGGATCCTTGGAGCCAAATACTATTGGCAGTATTGGGCGCTGGGCTGGCTATGCTCGGACCTGGCGCCTGGTCCGTTGATGCGCGCCTCTTCGGTAGAAAACGCATCAATATTCCGGACCGGTGAACATGCCCTCCATCACTCTAAGGAGTAGTCCAGGGCCTCACTATCCAGTGAGTAAACGGGCTCGATTCGGGGTTGTCCGAAGGCGGAACTGGTTCCACAATCAGTGAGAAGAACAAGATGAACTGGCCACACAATGAACGCTGTCATGATCCGTTCCGTTCGAAATTTCCAGTCCGGCACCGGCGTACGACTAAGGGGTCTGCGCTTGATGGCTGGCAGCCACGGCGTTGTAAGCGCAAGCACCAAGGAGTTCCCCCCATTCCGCCTGAGAATCGCAGAGTTGCAACGGCTTCTTACTCTGGAAGCGGCCGTTCAGGACTTCGAGTTCGACTTGCAAGACGTAACGCAACTCCGCTGGAATCGCCAGGGCACGTTTGACAGGCTGCTTGAATTAAGCATCGCCGACTCGACGGAGGCGGCATGATCGACCGCCGTGAATTTTTGATAACAGGTGGAGCTTTCGCATTTGCCGCAACACCACCGACCAACATCCGCGCAAACGCCGCTCAAGGAGGAGCTATGCAGGCAGATAATGCCGATGTGTTCTGGCCCGGTGGCGCTCGCCTGGTCATCTCCATCTCCATGCAGATGGAAGCCGGTGCTCAGCCGGAGAGCGGAGCCGAGAGCCCGCTGCCGAAGATAGATCCCAAGTACCCGGACA
>JAOAPR010000317.1 GCA_025463005.1 Bryobacterales bacterium
CTTTTCTTCAAAACACGGTCGTGAATCGTCAAAGACCTTAGCGTACCCTAGCGAACTAAGCAATTGAAATTGCTACGTTTACTGTCGTTCGCCGACGTTCGCCGAAGTGCGCGTTACGCCTCTCTCAAGGCTGAAACAGGGATTCGATTCCCCTAGGGAGCGCCAGCGGCTTCAGAAGCGCTGATAATTCAAAAACATCCCGCAAATCTTGGCTTTCTCTGCGTAGAGGTGGTAGCAGAAGGTCGTAGCTTTGCCGTTGGTTTCGATGGGTCTAATCAAGGATCGGCTCGGGACGTACTACGTCCAAAAGAGGGTGCCTAAGCCACTCCAAGAAGCAGTCGCGCGCGTGCTGGACGCGGATGAACCTCGACGTGTCTTCCTGAAGAAGTCGCTAGGCACAAAGAGCTTGAAGGAAGCGAAGGCCGCTGCTCCACTGGTCGTAGCTGACTTCAATCGCATCGTTGGAGAAGCGGAGGCATTGCTCAAGGAGCGGCCCGTAGTCGCCACACTCAGCGACGCACAGATCAGGCGCATGGCCGAGAGTTACTACGCGACCATGTTGGCTGAAGATGAGCAAGAGCGCCGCGAGGGCACAGGCTCCGAGCCCATCTTTCAGAAAATTGCCAAGCAACTCGATGCGGCCGGCGTCGAATACGAAACACCGTTTGCAATAGGTCCTTTGCCTGAGTTTGGCATGTCGGAGCGTGAGCTTATCAAGCAAGTGAATCTGGTTGATTGGCTTCTGCCCGCGTCCTCAGCAGCGCTCGCCAAGGGCGACATTACGATCATCCGAGAGCAATTAGACGAATTGCTGTACGCGTTCCAGCTCAACTTGGACCGCAAGAGCGCTTCATACCGCAAGCTCGGAATGGCCGTGCTTACGGCTCACGTTCGCGCATTAAAGGACATAGAACGAAGAAACGCCGGTGATCCCATCGAGACACCGCAACTGGCATACGCACTTGGCGCGCCTGTGACCCTAGAAGGAGGTACCTTAAGAGACGCCTTTGAAGGCTGGAAGAAAGAGCGAGAGCGACCCGAAGGCACGGTGCATGAATACAATCGCGCCATCGAGATGTTCATCCAGCTTCACGGCAATCTGAAGATTGTTGAGATGAAGCGTTCACATGCTCGCACCTTCCGCGAGGAACTTCAGATGGTGCCGAGGTTTCGTAAGGGCGTACTCCTCAAGGCATCACTGCCAGAGCTTGCTGAGCATGGCCGGAAGCATCCCCAAGCCGCCAAGGTTTCTCCGGGTACCGTAAACAAGCAGTTGGGCGCGGTGCAAGCTGTCGCCAGATGGGGACGTGGCGCCGGGCTTGTTCCTGAGGACGCGCCGTGGTCCGACCCATTCGAAGAGATGCGACTGGAGGAAGAGCAGTCAGAGCGTGAGCCGTTTGATGC
Source organism: Bryobacterales bacterium (assembly GCA_025463005.1). GTDB lineage: Bacteria > Acidobacteriota > Terriglobia > Bryobacterales > Bryobacteraceae > Palsa-187. The sequence goes on from JAOAPR010000317.1 coordinate 1,405, forward strand.
GCGCGACCTACAGGCTATCTTCAATGCGCCGCTCTTTACCGAACACGAGCTGCCCGTGGGTGCAAAGGGTGACGCTGGCATCTGGCTTCCGCTTCTTGCCTTGTATGGCGGAGCACGTCAGGCAGAATACGCAGGGCTCCGTGTCTCCGACATCCGCGAGGACGAAGAGACGCATGTGTCTCTTGTGTGGTTTACACGGGATACCCGAGCAGGGCGCAGGCTCAAGACCAAGGCCGCCGAACGCGTCGTACCTGTGCACCCGCAGCTCGTAAAGCTCGGCTTTCTGACCTACGTCTCGACACGACGGAAAGAAGGAGAGGGTGCGTGGCTCTTCCCAACGGTCGCACCTAATCGCAAAGGAGCCTTGTCGGCTTGGGCGAAATGGTGGGGGCGGCACCTCCGCACTCACGTTGGCGTCAAGGATCGTAACAAGGTGTACCACAGCTTTCGCCATGGCTTTCAGGACGCCCTTCGCAAGGCAACACCAGACGAAGAGCTGCGTGATGCCCTCACTGGAAGAAGCAGCGGGGGCAGAGGAGGAAAATCTGTTGGCCGAACGTATGGCGCGAAGGAGATGCTGCGCCGTTGGGGTATCACGAGCCTCAAGGAGGCAATCGAAAGAGTTGAGTATCCCGGCTTGGATTTGTCTCGTGTCCGGCCACTGAACACACCGACCACTGCTCGCGGCAACAAGAGAAAATGACGTTCATTCCCTTCGATCAAGAAGAACTCCAAGCAGCAACCTACGCCACCTTGCGGGCCCACCCCATCTCGGAGCAGGCTCAGGCTCTCGTGAGCACGTTGGCCGGTATGCTGGACAACCACGCCCTTGCGACGGGGGCACGGCAGAACAAGCGCAAGAGCACCGCCGAGAAGCTCGGCTACGCGGTAGGAGCGTTCCTTGCAGACCTGTTGCGCGCGTATGGCGATAGCGAGCCGGAGCCTAACCCGTGGGTTTACCGGAGTATGCACACGAAATCCTTAATGGCGCTTCGGTCTCGTACCGCACATTCGGATGGCACGTGGACGCCCTAAAGCAACTCGGGTTCATCCTACGTATCGACGGGCACAAGGTCTCCAGCGAACACAGGACGAAGTTCGCTGCTCGCTTCCGTGCTACACCCGCCCTGTTGGCATTCTGAACCTCCTCCGAATTGATGGACACCTGTAGTAGGCTCGGAGAGCCAGGAGGTGTCGAATGGAAGGACGTCCACGT
>JAOAPR010000281.1 GCA_025463005.1 Bryobacterales bacterium
GTGATTGGGGTGAGCATCCATCTTTTTTCCATTTAGCACCTCATTCGGCATGATCGTTTTTCAGCCACGGACGCTAGGGAAGGAATCATGCTAAATCCTCCCCACAGCAGTTGGTTGGAAACTGGATGAGTCGCTTCCGTTGGCGTTTTCAGACGAGGGTCAGGGGCGGCCTTGGTGTTTAGAAGGACCATCGTCATGGAGTATTTAGAAGGAACTAGGAGGATAGCCACCTGATTAAGGTTCGCATGGATTTATGAAGCTGTGAATACCGTCCTAACTGGAGTGGGTCTCAGTTTGGTTCCTTACGCAGCTTTCAACCACTTAGGAATGTAACAAGTCGCACCCCGCGGCGATGTACCTATCTTGGAGCATCGTCGTCAACGCGACGGAGCAGCAGCTTTTCGCCGACAATGAATCCGAGGATGGCGACTACAGTCCACCCAGCACCGAATTTCCAGCTAAGAGAGAAGGCAACGGCGATGAGCAACAAATTCCCGACGACCCAAAAAGCCAAGAGGCGCGACCGTTTCCGCGTATACCACTCAGAGCACTGGTCCATCCGGTAGTTCCTATCAATTCAAAACTGCTCCGTGAATCCCCGCGAATTGTGTACATGCACCGTCACGAGCCGCTCCGTTGCTTTCGCAAATCCTTGCAAACCCGCTGTATCCGACGCCTTAAAAAACGAGCAAATCTTAAAATGTCCTCGTTGCGACCGAACCTGTGTAAGCCACCAAACACAATTGCAACGATGGAAGGAAATACGTGTCGAGCTTCACTTGGGACGGTTCCTATGATTTGGTTTATCGTTCTCGGGTCAAAGAAGAACTTCAGTCCGGTCATTTCATTGAAAATGATGTATTCGCGGGGCCACAGCTTTGAAAAGGTGATAGCTCGGTCTTTTGCAGCTTCAAATGTTTCCGCTGCCTCCACGAAGTGGAAGCTACTGTCATCTCGGCGGGTAAAAAGTGAAAAGGGTTTTTGCATTGAATACAATCCCCATCTACATCTACGTAACAAAACCGCCAAACACTATCTTTGGCCTTCAATCGAATGTAAATACCGGGAAATCCGCAGTCACGTGCGGTGTAAACGCGTAACCAAAACTAGAGCGGGTTAAAGCAGGCTTCTCTGAAAGCTCACGATTTTAACGGCGGCGACCGCCCACCGGAAGCCTTGCATCCAATGGACTAGGGGAGACTTCCTATGTCACCAAATGCGGGGTACTGGGAAAAAGAACTCAAGGAAGCAACCGACAGTCTCAAAAAACTGGAACAAGAGCAGGATCAGATGAATCCTCTTGTGTACGAGGATTTGCGACAAAAGCTGGAAGTGGAAATTAAAGTATTGGCGGCACAACTAGAATTGGCGCACCAAAAAGAAGCCAACTAGCCCCATTCCCAGGGTCTGGTGCTACGGTTCTTCGGTGCCCAAAGATAAACCCCTACGCCCAAAATGCGGGAAAAGGTGTATTCCTTGTGTGAATCGAGAATATTAAAAACGTAAACAGAGGCAGTTAGGTCTGGAAAGTCAGATAGAGCGCCTCCCTTTCGACGGGAGAGTAATCGGCCCACGCTAGTGACCGATTCAGGAGCTTCTATGACAAGGATTCTAATTGCGGACGACCGCGAATCGATGCGGATAGCTATCCGGGCTTTAATTAGGATGCGCCCGGATTGGGAGATTTGCGGTGAAGCAAATGATGGTCGTGAGGTCGTGGCGAAAGCCGCGGAACTGCAGCCCGATCTGGTCGTTTTAGATTTCAAGATGCCCGTCGCGAACGGAATCCAGGCGGGCAGTGAGATTTTTCGCTCTTCGCCTACGCTTCCGGTTGTGATGTATACCTTGTACAGAACTCCAGAAATCGAAGCAGCCGCCAAACGTGTAGGTATTCGGCAAGTAATTGCGAAGGAAGACGGCGGGAAGTACCTGCTCAGTGCGATTGAGACCGAACTACTCGCGAATAATTCCTGAGTGCCTCAATAGGCTTGCTTAGAAGCATGTCATTAGAAAACGGGCATCTTTCCGGCACTGTGAGCGCCTCAGCGATCTGCGGGAATCGTTTGTTGAAGTTTTTGTGGTTCCGTGAGTACAAAATAGTTTCGCGGTCTCTAACGCCGATAGCGCGATAGCCGTCTAGCTTCGCTTCATACGTCCATTGCGGCCCCTCGGGGAGATTTGAGACCAGGGCACACTCCATAGGCTCGATGAATTCCGGCTTCCGGTGCGGCAAGAATCGAAGCTCACGTTTGCGGCGCCGAGGCATGTATTGTGAATATCAGAATAAGACGCGAGCGTGAAGCTCACGATGGAATTACTGGGGAAGATTATTGGGCCGTTTGACGTAATGGGATCTCAGGACACGTATCCGACAACCAAGTCGTAATCGTCGGGATTCTTGCTCGCCGGATCTCGACCCGGCAGAAGGCGCAACTCGACGTAGACGTCTCCCGGTTCGACGGTCGCGCCTGCGAGGAGTTCCTCTTTCATTGCCCTTTTCTTGACGTCCAGTGCTTTCTCCATGCGTCGAAGTTCATCCATTTTCTCTTTAAGATCGTCGTCCATTGTTACGACTCCCCTTCGGTGTGATGATACACTGTCCTCCCGCTTCCTCTCGATCATCCACAGGTAGTGAAATGGCCGCGACCCTCACAAAAATCCTCAACGGCAAACCCGCGGTATCTGACGATCTCAAAAACGAGCTGACCGTGAAGTGCCCGCGCTGCGAGCAAACCTATCGGCTCGGGTATTCAGACAATGAATGGAACAAAGTCAAGGACTGGCTGAGACTCGCGGAGACAGCAATCCGCACAGACCATGCCGGCCGCCATGAGGCGGGAACTATTGGGATCGATTGGC
>JAOAPR010000250.1 GCA_025463005.1 Bryobacterales bacterium
AGTGGTGAGCATCGTGGGCACCGACGAAGTCGATCTCGACCGCAACCACATCAGTTGGGTGTCGCCTCTGGGGCGCGCGTTGCTGAAGTCGGCAGCGGGCGACAGCGTTGTACTCCAAGCGCCGGGCCGTACAGAATACCTGGACGTGCTGGAAGTGTGTTACCAGCGCATTTCAGTGGAACCGTTCCGTGAGCCGCCTGGATCCGAGTCCTCGTCAAAGGGATCCTCTCGCCGACGCCATTCCAACTGACGAAGGTTAACGAGGCGGCACACGAAAATTCCAGGTCACAAGCAAGGACGAATTGTGAGCCGACTAGGGGCTTTCGTTCCGCTATCATCCCACCCCAGTGAGGATCGCCCGCGTGTAACGCGCTGATCGGGTAACTTCCCACAAGCCGACTTACCAGGACTAATGTCCTAGAAAGGCGTTTCGGCGTAATGATGCATATTCCAACTATTTTGTTCCCGTGTGGCGCCCCGGAGGTAGGTACGGAACGAGCAGTAGCGCGGTAGCATTTAGACGCGAAAAAGAAGCCATTCCGGAACAAGGGGAAGTACGCTTCGCGGTACGATAGTACTATGAGCGCTCGAAAATCATCTGCGTTTATTTTTTCCAGCGTGTTTGTAGTCTTGCTCTGCTGGCCGCTGGTCGCCAACAGTGAATCCCTGCCGTGTAATCTGCTCACACAGAACCAGGTGAGCACGGTCGTTGAGGCGAGCGTTGGCGCTAGCTCTCCAATTGCGAATACAGGCTGCAGTTGGACAACGACGGGCGCACCGAGAGTCACCGTCACAGTTTCTATGCAAAGCGAGAAGATGTTCGCTGGCGCCAAGTCGTCAGCTTCCCCAAACACGATCAAGACGCCGGTATCGGGGATTGGGGACGAGGCAATTTTCATGGGCCTCCAGAATTTCTCAAGCTTGTGGGTGAGAAAAGGAACAAAGTTTCTTCTCGTTCGAGTATATGGACTCCCCGTGAGTGAAGCACAGACCAAGCTAAGAACGCTCGCCATGAATGCTGTATCGAAACTGTGACTCAGGAACATGGCGAAATGCCTGGTACGAATCGAGGCGACGTCTTGGGTGACTCAATAGATTGCGCGTTGTCCGCTAACGAATCTGAATCGGTTCGGCCGTGGTTGCGTTCGCGCACAAAAGAACCGGATAGAGCCTGATAAACGCGCTTATGAGAAGTAAGACCACTCACTCGCCTTCCGATAATGTGGGATAACGGTCAGCTTCCCAGAGCCGGGTTTCGGGCCCGGCCGTCATTAGGGCGACTCGGATAACTTCCGGATACGCCATGATACAAGATTAATCCGCTTCTCGGAGGAAGATAGTATTCTTAGAGGCATTGACGTGATGACGCGCCACCTAGCTCGATCGGCCGGAAATCTGGTCCCCGTAGCGGTTGTGTTGCTTGCGTCGTCATTGGCCTGTTATCCCGCGTTCGCGCAGACACCGGCCTTCAGCAGCCTGGAAATTCGCGCCAGCGCCCCGAACACGATGCCTCAGATGAGAGCCCGATTCGGGAACGGACGCTACGAGTTACGCAACGCAACGGCAGTCGATTTGATCCGAACCGCCTGGGGAGTGGAAACGGACGGCATCTCGGGTGGGCCGGATTGGCTCGACCTAAACCGCTACGACCTGATCGGAATGGCCCCGGCTACAGCCACGGCGGAGATGCTCAAAACCATGCTGCAGAGCGTTTTGAAAGACCGCTTTCAGCTTTCGGTCCGTAACAGCAACAAAGACAATCCCGCCTATGCGATCACAGTCGAAAGGAAGCCTCAACTCAAGCCGTCGGAAGGGACCGAGGCCAGTGGGTGCAAGTTTCAACCAGTTCCGACAGTGCCTCGCAGCGTTCCTCTACCGCAAATGACGCTAGTATGCAGCAACGTAACCATTCCGGCATTCGCCAAAATCCTTTCCGGCGCTCCCGAGGCTTCCGGTTACGTGTTCGACTATCCGCTGATGGATCGCACCGGACTCGCGGGCGCATGGAATTTTAGCCTTACGTGGTCGCCGCGCCGAGCTTACAATTGGTCCCCCGCGCCAAGCGATGTCGTGACTCTATTCGACGCATTCGAGAAGCAACTCGGTCTCAAGCTGGCGCTCACCAAGGTTGCGACTCCCGTTTTGGTCGTCGAGAAAGCAACTCCGCCGCGCGTAACCGATGCGCCGAAGCCACATATGGAATTCGAGGTTGCCGAAATCCGGCCCGAAGATCCCAATGGCCCGGCGATTCCTTGCGGCGTCATCAATATTCAGCCGGGCGGACGCGTGCGCATCAACATGACCCTGCGCAACCTGATCTGGGAGGCTTGGGGGGCTCCGTTCGACTTCAGCCGTTTCATCGGCGGGCCGAAAGGTATGGATGGCCCTTGCTGGCAGATTCTGGCGAAAGTACCCGTCGAGCAAAATGTTTTGGGCACGGCGAATCCGGTTGGCTGGAACGGGGCTATCTGGAACGGCGTCGACCTGGACACGATGCGGATGAGCCTGAGGTCGTTCTTAGTGGACCGCTTCAAGCTCGCCGCGCATCTGGAGGACCGTCCGATTGACGGCTACGAGTTGGCAGCGGCGGGTCGCAAGCTCAAGAAGGCGAACCCGGCGAATCGTCCGAGTTGCAAGGAAGGACCGGGAGATGACGGAAAGGACCCGCGGCTAACCAATCCGTTCGCGACGAGACTGATGACCTGCCGTAACATGACGCTCACCCAGTTTGCGGAGCAGTTGAACGGCTTATTCCCTGGGGCTCCTCCTATGACCGATGCCACCGGTATCTCCGGAAGGTTCGACATGACCATTAACTTCAGCCCAGCTGGCCTGGTCCGAGCAGTTCCCAGCCCGCGAGGCGAGGTGTCGGATCCCACCGGTGCAATTTCGCTCTTCGATGCTCTGAAAGGCCAGCTCGGCCTGAAGGTAGAAACCCGCAAGGTGATGGCGCCGGTTCTGATCGTCGATCACGTAAACGCAACACCAACGGAAAACTGACTGCTTCGATATTCTCGGGCCCGCT
>JAOAPR010000005.1 GCA_025463005.1 Bryobacterales bacterium
ACCTGGGCCGCCGCGTTCGCAATATTGTGGCCGACCGTAACGATGGTCAGGCGGTTCGCGCCGCGCTCGCCGGATTGAAATTTGAGCTGGTCTTCGACAACGTTTATGACTGGGATCGCGGCACGACAGCGGGCCACGTGGAAGCCACTGTGCGCGCGGCCGGCGACAATATCCAGCGCTACGTGTTCATGTCGAGCGTGGCGGCTTATGGCGATGGCTTGAACCACCACGAGGGGGACGCCCTGGCGCCCGATGACGCCCCCGAGCTGTACGTTCGCAACAAGGCCATGAGCGAGCGGGCCCTGTTCCGGCTGCATCAGCGCATCGGACTGCCCGTCGTGACGCTACGGCCGCCGTATATCTACGGGCCAGGAAATCCGTATTATCGGGAAGCCTTTTTCTGGGATCGCTTGCGGGCCGGACGCGCGATCATCCTGCCGGGTGACGGCCGGCGCCTGATGCAGTTCGTCTATATCAAGGATCTGGTCAAGGCGGCATTGCGCGCCGTGGACGAACCGGCCGCCGTTGGGCACGCTTTCAACATCGCTAATCCGCGGCCCATTTCGCAGACCGAGGCGGTGGAAGCTTTCGCGGCCGCCTGCCGCAAACAAGCCAAGTTTGTCCGCATCCCGCGTGAATATATTCTGAGGGCCGGCGGGCATCCGATGGGTCCCAAGCTGTATTTCGGAGTGTATTTCGACGTCCCCCCGATTACCCTGGTCACGGCCAAGGCTCAGCGGGTTCTGAAATTCAAACCCACTGATTTCGTAACGGGGTTAAGAGAGACCCACCGCTGGTATCTCCGCAATAACGGCTTCCCTAAACCGGATTTTGGGTTTGAAGATGCGTTGCTGGCGAATGCGCCGGTGATGGCTCCAGCGAAGGCTTGACGCCCTTCTTGGAAGCCCGCTTCGCCACGAAACGCGGGCCGTAGAACCGCACCCGGCATCCTTTACAGCGGAACGGATGGAGCAGGCACAGCGCGGCTGCGCGATCGATAAAGCCCTCCGAGTGAGATGGCCGGACCTTAGGCGATCCGCATTTCCAGCAGTGCGGCAAGATCCAGGCGTGCGCGCAACTGCGGACAAAAAATCCCACGCAGATTGCGACGCAGACGATGACGGACGAGCCGATTGCTAGATAACGCGGGTCCATAGGGGTGCGACGCGTTATCTTGCAAGAATCATTCCAAATGTCGCGCCAAGCTAAGCGGCTGCAAGGCAACGGCGGGTTTCGGCCTCGCTTATATTTCCTAACAGCAAATACATATTCCGTGGTAGTTTAGCCCGACCCACCTGGCGCACACTGCAAGTTTTGCTTGACCGGGCGCAATGTCGCCCGTATGATTGAAACGAACGTATGAGCGAAAAGGGCGACACCAAGAGCCGGATCCTGGATGCTGCCGAGAAGCTTTTTGGAATGAACGGTTTCGACGGAACGTCTCTGCGGGATATCACCACTGCGGCGGACGTCAATCTGGCTGCCATCAACTATCATTTCCAATCGAAAGACAGCCTGATTGATGCGATTGTGGTCCGCCATATCGAGCCGGTCAACAAAAAGCGCTTCGAACTTCTGGAAGCTGCGGGTCCGGATCCCTCTGTTGAACAGATTCTGGGTGCCTTCATGGGCCCCGTGATGCAAGTCAAAGCGGACGCGCTAGTACCACTTATAGGAAGAATTCTTTCCAACCCGGAACTGTTTGTCGAGCGCGTTTTCCATAAGCACCTGGCTCCGGTCTCGCAGCGTTTTGTCGAGGCTCTATCCAAGGCGTGGCCGGATTTGCCGCCCTCGGAGGTTTTGTGGCGGCTGCATTTTTCGGTTGGCGTTATGACGCACACCATGTTGTGGGGAAGAATCTTTCCAAAAATTACTAACGGCGTATGCGACATCTCAGACCGCGACGCACTCGTCGAGCGAGCGGTCCGATTTGTTGCCGCTGGTTTTCGTGCGCCTGCATCCAAAGGGAGTGACTGAAAAAATGAGGGTTATCCTTCCCGTTCTTGCGCTGGGTTTCGCGCTAAGTGTCCAACTAGGCCGAGCGCAAGGCGTCATGCAGTTGAGTCTGAAACGCGCTGTCGACATCGCGTTGACCCCCGAAGGCAGCGCGCGAGTGGCGCTCGCCGAGCAGTCGATCCGGGTGTCGGAAACGCGCCTGAATCAGGCTCGCTCGGCATTTTTCCCCAATATCGACGGCTCGGTGGAGGAGCGCAGCCAGACCGTCAACCTCCAGAGTTTCGGCTTCGATTTTCGGATTCCAATCCCGGGATTTTCGATTCCTAGCATCGTGGGACCCTTCGGCGTTTTCGATGCGCGCGCAAACGCGCAACAAACGGTGCTGGATTTCACCACGATTCGCAAGTATCAGGCCTCGCGCACAGGTTTGCAGGCCGCCAGGGCGGATCTGGATGTGACCAAGGACCAGGTCAGCGAGCAGGTGGCCCGCGCATATCTGGCCAGCCTGCGCGAGGACGCGGCGCTCGAAACGGCCCGCGCCAATGTCGAACTTTCCCAGGCACTGGAACGGCTGGCCCAGTCGCAGAAAGACGCCGGCACCGGAACGGGCATCGAAGTTACACGTGCCCAGGTACAGCTTGCGAACGATCGGCAGCGCCTGACCGTGGCCGAAAATGACCGGCGCCGGACCGTTTTGCAGCTATTGCGAGCGATGGGACTGAGCTTGAACATGGACGTCCAGCTTTCCGACATGCTCGCCTATCAACCGGTGGACACGGCAGCAGTGGAAGCGCTGCTCGAAACCGCACGCAAGGGGCGATCCGATCTTAAGGCACAGGCGCAGCATGAGCAGACCGCTCGAATGAATTTCGCGGCTGTCGAAGCCGAGCGGCTGCCCTCCATCGCCGCGTTCGGCGACTATGGAACGATCGGACGAGAGTTGATTGGTGCGCATCCTACGCATACGGTCGGGATTCAGCTCAAGGTGCCGGTTTTTGATGGCGGAAGGCGCTCGGCCCGTCGCGAAGAGAGCTTGGCGGAGTATCGCCAGGAGGAAATTCGCACGCGCGACCTGGGATTGCAGGTGGATCTTGATGTGCGACTGGCGCTGGACAGCTTGCGTTCGGCCGCCAGCCAGGTGGAGACTGCGCGCCAGGGCCTGACATTGGCGCAGAGCGAGCTCGAACAAGCGCAGCGCCGCTATCAGGCTGGTGTGGCGAATTCGCTGGAAGTCACCGATGCGCAGACCCGCTTGGATCGGGCGCGGGCCAACCAGGTCGACGCGCTTTATAATCACAACCTTGCCCGGTTGGAACTTGCTGCAGCCACCGGCGCCATCCAGGAGTATGTTCAAAAATGAACAAACGCGGGGCGGTTCTGATTCTTCTGGTGCTGGCTGCGGCCGGCGCCGGCGCGTGGTACTGGTTTTACGGCCGCATGGACCGCGCGACGAACCGGATCCTGGTCTCCGGCAACCTGGAGCTCACCCAGGTGGATCTTTCGTTTAAGACCGCGGGACGCATGACGGAGCTGGCCGTGCGCGAAGGCGACTCGGTGAAGAAGGGCGACCTGATCGCGAAACTCGATGCCGCACAACTGGAACAGCAATTGTTGCGCGACCAGTCCGCCATCGCCTCGGCTCAGTCGGCCTATCAGCAACTTCAAACGTCCATCGAGTATCAGGGAGCGACGATCGATAGCGATATCTCTACCCGCCGCGCCGAGCTGGCGCAGGCCCAGGCCAAGCTCGATGAGCTGATGGCCGGGAGCCGGCCGCAGGAGATCCAGCAGGCGCAATCCGCCGTAGCGGACGCCAAAGCGTGGAACGACCAGGCGCGTTCGGATTGGGAGCGGGCGCAAACTTTGTTCGCGCGGGAAGACATTTCGAGGTCGCAGTTCGACCAGGCGCGCGCAAAACTCGACAGTACAGCAGCCCAGCTTCGCCAAGCCGAAGAACGCCTGGCGCTGGTCAGCGAGGGTCCGCGCAAAGAAGAAATCGCAGGCGCCCGTGCACAGGTTGCGCGAGCACAGGCAGCGGTCCAAACGGCGGAAGCGAACCGGTTCGAGTTACGCCGCAAGGAGCAGGAACTCGCCGCGCGGCGCGCGGAAATCGACCGCGCACGCGCCCAGGTCGGCATGACGCAGACACAGATCGCCGACGCGACGATTGTGGCGCCCATCGATGGTGTGGTGCTGGTGAAGTCGGCCGAACAAGGTGAAGTGATCGCCGCCGGAACCACCATCGTTAGCATTGGCGATCTCGATCACCCGTGGCTGCGCGCCTTTATCAACGAACCCGATCTCGGCCGCGTGAAATTGGGCGACAAGGTCCGGCTCAGCACGGATTCGTTTCCCGGCAAGACCTATGAGGGACACGTCTCGTTCATTTCTTCCGAAGCCGAATTCACGCCCAAGCAGATCCAGACCAAGGAAGAGCGCGTGAAGCTGGTGTATCGGATCAAGGTTGACGTCGCCAATCCGCAGCGCGAGCTGAAGAACAACATGCCGATGGATGCAGAGATTTTGTTGTGAGGCGTGAATGACCATCGTGGCCGCAAAGGGACTGACGCGGCGCTTCGGCGCGCTGACCGCGGTGAGTCGTCTGGATCTGGAAGTGCAGCAGGGCGAAATTTTCGCGCTGGTGGGTCCGGATGGAGCCGGCAAGACCACCACAATGCGACTGCTGTGCGGCCTGATGGATCCGACCGAAGGCCGGGCGATTATCGCAGGCCACGACGTTTCGAAGGAGCTCGACGCGGTCAAGGACCAGATCGGTTACATGGCGCAGCGGTTCGGCCTGTATGGCGACCTGACGGTCGACGAGAACATGGCGTTCTACGGCGATCTTTTCGGCGTGGTCGGGCGCGAGCGCCAGGAATTGACCGGGCGACTCCTGCAAATGACTCGTATGGAGCCGTTCCGCAAGCGCCAGGCCGCGAAGCTCTCGGGCGGCATGAAGCAGAAGCTGGCGCTGATGTGTACGCTGCTGCACAAGCCGCGCGTGCTGTTCTTGGATGAGCCAACCAATGGCGTCGATCCCGTTTCACGGCGCGACTTCTGGGCCATCCTGTATCAACTGGTGAGCGAAGGCCTGACCGTCCTGGTTTCGACTGCGTATCTAGACGAGGCCGAGCGGGCCAACCGCGTTGGGATGATGCATCAGGGCCGGATGATCCGGTGCGATTCTCCCGCGGCGTTGAAGGAGAGTCTGGAGGAGAGCTGTTATCGCGTCCATTTCGCGCGTCCGGAAGAAGCGCGACCCCTCCTTGAGCGCCAACCCGGCGTACTGGGCGTGTACCACGCCGGCGTCGAATATCACCTGTTCGTCGATGAGCGCGTCAATACAATTGAGAACCTGGAGAAAGTAACCCCGTTCACGTACGAACGCATCACGCCGTCGCTGGAGGATGTGTTCATCGCGCTGGCGCGCAAGGAAGAGTTGGCCCGTGCCGCCTGAGAGTAACGAACCCGCGGTTCGCATCGAGAACCTGGTGAAACGCTTCGGCGATTTCGTCGCCGTGGACAATGTTTCGATCGATGTCGCCCGCGGTGAGATCTTCGGCTTTCTGGGACCGAACGGGGCGGGGAAATCGACCACCATTCGCATCCTATGCGGGCTGCTAGCGCCCACGTCGGGTCGCGCCACGGTCGGCGGATACGATGTCGCCACGCAGTCCGAGCTGGTCCGCCAGAACATCGGCTACATGTCGCAGAAGTTTTCGCTCTACGATGACTTGACCGTGGAGGAAAACATCGAGTTCTTCGGCGGCGTGTATGGAGTATCGCCGGAAACCTTGCCGCAGCGGCGGGATTACGTCCTGCGCATGGCGAACCTGGAAGATAAGCGCAAATCGCCCACGCACGATCTGCCTGGCGGCCTGAAGCAGCGCCTGGCGCTGGGCTGCGCCATACTCCACGAGCCTCCGATTCTGTTTCTGGACGAACCCACCAGCGGCGTGGATCCAGTCGCTCGGCGCAATTTCTGGGAGCTGATTTACCGGCTCTCGGAATCCGGTCACACCATTTTCGTCACCACGCACTATATGGACGAAGCTGAGTATTGCCATCGCATCGCGCTCATGTACGGCGGACGTGTCATAGCGCTCGGATCGCCTGCCGAGCTGAAGCAGGCTTTCGGCGAGCACCATTTACTGATGCTCGAGACCTCGGACCTGCTGGGCGCAATGCACGCGCTGCAGGGCCGCAAGGGAATTGTGGATGTCGCGGTGTTCGGAAGCGGCCTGCACGTCAAAGTGGACGATGAGGCGCGTGCGATCGAGGAAATCCGGTCAGCGCTTGCCGCTGCCGGCATCAAGATCGACGCACTGGAGCCGATTCCTCCGTCCATGGAGGATGTGTTCGTCGGCCTGATCGAAGAACAGGAGCGCGTGGTGACCAGATGAACTTTCGACGCGCCCGCGCCATGGCTCGCAAAGAGCTGCTGCACATTTTGCGTGATCCGCGCAGCCTGATGGCCGCGTTGACCCAGCCCGTTCTGGTCCTGCTGCTGTTCGGGTATGCGCTGAGCCTGGACGTCGACCGAATCCCGACCATGATCTACGACGCCGATCGTACCGTCGAAAGCCAGAACCTCATTCATGAATTCCGCGGCTCACGTTATTTTCAGATCGTGGATGAGGTCGATTCGTACCGGCCCATCGAGCGCGCCATGGACGAGCGGCGCATCCTGGTGGGCGTCGCGATCCCGCCTGATTATTCGCGCGATCTGCTCCAGGGCAAGGATTCGCCGGTGCAGATCCTGCTGGACGGTAGCGATTCCAATACGGCTTCGATCGCGATGGGCTACGCGGAGGGCCTGGTCCAGACCTACGCTCGGCACGCTCGTGAGAGCGCTCAGAGCCTGCGCACGGGCAGCGTGCTCCAGCCGCCCGTGGACGCGAGGGTGCGCGTCTGGTACAACACCGATCTCGTTTCGCGGAATTTCATCGTGCCGGGACTGATCGGCGTGATCACTATGATCATCGCGGCGCTGCTGACGTCGCTTACCATCGCACGCGAATGGGAAAACGGCACCATGGAGCAGTTGCTCTCGACGCCGGTGCGTCCGGCCGAAATGGCGCTTGGCAAGCTCTCCGCGCATTTCCTGCTGGGGCTGGTGGATATGCTGATCGCGTTGTTCGTCGGCGTGGTCATCTTCAAGGTGCCGCTCAAAGGCAGTCCTGTGCTGCTGCTGTTTTCGGCGTGCGTGTTTTTGTACGGCGCGCTGGCGTGGGGACTCTTTATTTCCGCCATGTTCCGGAATCAGCTGGCGGCCTATCAGATGGGCACGCTCACGTCGTTCCTGCCCGCATTCCTGCTGTCGGGGTTCATCTACCCGATCTCAAATATGCCGTGGATCATCCGCGCGATCTCGGTGATCATCCCGGCCCGGTACTTCATCGACATGACGAAGGGGATTTTTTTGAAGGGCGTGGGATTGCGCATATTGTGGTTCGATCTGCTGCTGCTGATTCTCTACGCGGTGGGGGTTTCGTTCCTGGCGATCCGCAAGCTGCGGCAAAAGATCGCGTGAGGAAAATATGAGACAACGCCTCCGCGCCATGATCCGCAAAGAGTTTCTGCAGGTATTTCGCGATCCGCGCATGCGAGGGCTGCTATTCGTTCCGCCCCTAATTCAGTTGCTGATTTTCGGCTACGCGGCGAACCTGGACGTCAATACTGCCCGGATCGCCTGGATGGACCAGGATCAGTCCCCGCAGAGCCGCGAGCTGCTCTCGTACTTCCTGGGATCCGGCCGATTTATCATTGCGTCGACGCCGTCGAGCGAGGCCGAAATGCAGGATTCGATGGATCGAGGGCGTGTCGATGGGGTGATCCGCGTGCTTCCCGGATTCGCACGAGACGTCGAGCGCGGCCGTCCGACCAGCGTCCAGGTGCTGCTGGACGGCAGCAATTCCAACAACGCGTCGATCGTCTCCGGCTACGCCAGCCAGACCATCGCCCGCTATACCAGCGAAGTCATGTCGGAGCGCCAGCGGGACAAGCTGGTGGCTGCTGGTGTGCCCATGCATCCGGCAGTTCCCCAGGTGTTCACGCAAACGCGCGTCTGGTTCAATCCCGAGCTCAAGAGCCGGAATTATTTCGTCCCCGGCGTGATCGTGAACATCATTATGCTGGTGACCCTCTCGCTCACCACCATGGCGATCGTCCGGGAAAAGGAACTGGGGACCATGGAGCAGCTCATGGTGACGCCGATCCGCCCGGCCGAGCTGATTCTCGGCAAGACCCTGCCGTTCGTGCTGATCGGCTTCTGGGACATGCTACTAGTGTTGGGAGCATCGCTGGTGGTGTTTCACATACCGTTCGCGGGCAGCTTCTGGCTGTTGTGCCTGGCGTCGCTGCTGTTCATCTTGACCACTTTGGGCGCCGGCCTGTTTATCTCAACCATCTCCCGTACCCAGCAGCAAGCCAACTTGGCGACCTTTCTGTTATTTCAACCGTTCATGATGCTGAGCGGCTTCACGTTCCCGATCCGCAGTATGCCGCAGGTGGTGCAGTGGTTTACCTACGTCAATCCGATGCGATATTTCCTGGAAATCGTTCGCGGCATCTTCCTGAAGGGCTCAGGTCTCGACACGTTATGGCCGAATTTTATCGCACTGGCGGTCTCCGGCGTGGCGGTCCTGTGGATCAGCGTCCTGCGGTTCCACAAGCACCTGGAATAGGCGACGGAGCGGGCGCCAAAGCCCTGCGCGGGCTGAAGCCCGCCCCCCTGGTACACTGAAAATACATGGATTCCCGCCGGAATTTCGTCGGTAAGGTCGCCTACGGCCTGGCCGGGACCCTGGCCGCAGGTCCGACCCGTGTTCTAGGGGCCAACGACCGCATCCGCATCGGCATCATTGGCGCGGGTGATCGCGGGATGGAACTGGTCAATCACGTTCGCGCCTGCTCCAATACCGAAATTACGGGATTTGCCGACGTCTATTCCAAGCGTCTGGAGACGGCTGCAGCGGTGGCGCCCGGCGCGGCGATCCATCGCGATTACCGGAGTCTGATCAACGATCCGGCTGTTGACGCGGTGATTATCGCGACTCCCCAACATCTTCACGCCCAGCAATTCTGCGATGCGATCGAGGCGGGCAAGCACGTCTATCTCGAAAAGGCCATGGCACTGAGCGTTGCTCAGGCCAAGCAGATGCGCGCGGTTTACGAAGGCGACCGCCGCCGTCACGTCGTGCAGATCGGCCACCAGGCTTGTTCCACCGGACACGTGACAGACGTCCGCCAGTACCTCTCTCGACCGGATCGTTTAGGAAAGATCACCGCGATCGCCATGCAGATGCATCGCAACACGCCGGTGAACAAGCCGCAATGGGCGCGGCCGGCGCTGCTGACGCCGGATCTGACGCCTGATCGGCTGGACTGGGCGGCATTCCTCGGCGACGCGCCCCCGCAGGCGTTCGATGCAAATCGCTTCGTGCACTGGCGTTATTTTTGGGATTACTCCGGCGGAAGCGTGTTCGAGCACATGAGCCAGCAGTTAAGTTTCTGGTACGGGACTCTGAATCTGGACATTCCGCAATCGGCGACCATGAAGGGCGGCATCTACCTTTGGAAGGACGGCCGCCAGGTTCCCGATACCGTCAGCGTCACGCTGCAGCAGCCTGAAGAGATCCTGGTCAGTTGGGTTTCCGGCCTGGGAAACAACCAACTGGGAGTTAGCGAAGACGTGCTGGGCACCCACGGTTCGATCGTGCGCGCAAGTCAGGTGCGCTACGTGCCGCAAAAGGTGAACCGGCCGGATCTGCAGGAAGCCGTCGGTCGCACGGCGCACATCCCGCAAGCCCATTTGCAGAATTTCCTCGACTGCATCCGCCTGGGAGGCGAGCCGAACTGCCCCTTCGAGCTGGGCTATCGCGTCTCCATCGCCTGCCGTATGGCTGTCGATAGCTATCGCGAAGGGCGGACGGTTCGCTGGGATCCGCAGCGCGAGGAGATCGTCTAGGGCTCATCGTAAGCCCGCGCGACACTCCGGTAACCCCATGGATTTCGGATTCACCGAGGAACACCACCAGCTCCGCAAGACTATTCGCGCGTTCACCGAAGCCGAAATGCTGCCCCACGTTATGGAGTGGGATGAATCGCAGGAGTTTCCGGTCGAGATTTTCCGTAAGCTCGGCGATCTGGGGGTGCTTGGCGCGGTCTTTCCGGAAGAGCTGGGCGGGTCAGGCTACAGCTACGTGGACTACTCGATTCTGGTCGAAGAGCTGGCCCGGGTGGATCCTTCCATCGCCCTGAGTATCGCGGCGCACGTTTCGCTGTGCTCCAATCACATTTATCTCGCCGGCAATGACGCGCAGCGCCGGCAGTATATTCCCAAGCTCGCTTCCGGAGAATCGATCGGCGCATGGGCGCTCACTGAGCCTGAATCGGGATCAGACGCCGGCGGCACGCGGACAGCCGCGGTGCGTCAGGGAGACTGCTGGGTTCTGAACGGCAGCAAGACCTTCATCACCAACGCGCACATCGCCGACGTTTTCGTCGTGATGGCGATGACGGACCGCGCCCAGGCGTCGCACGGCATCTCGGCGATCGTCGTCGAAAAAGGAACGCCGGGATTCCGCACCGGCAAGAAGGAGAATAAGCTCGGGATGCGCTGTTCGCCCACCGGCGAGCTGATCTTCACCGATTGCCGCGTGCCCGCCTCAAACCTTGTTGGCAAGCAGGGCGAAGGATTCATCGACAGCCTGAGAGTGCTCGATGGTGGGCGCATCTCGATCGCCGCCTTAAGCGTCGGCATCGCGCAAGGGGCTTACGAGGCGTCGCTCAAGTACTCCAAGCAGCGGAAGCAGTTCGGACGATCGATTTCGGAATTTCAGACGATCCAAAACAAGCTGGCGGATATGGCTACAGAGATCGATGCAGCACGGCTGTTGACTCTGCGCGCCGCGTGGCTGAAAGACTCCGGGGCGCCGGTGAACAAGGAATCGTCGATGGCCAAGCTGTATTCTTCCGAAGTCGCCGTGCGCGTAGCGAACGAAGCGGTCCAGATCCACGGCGGCTACGGGTTCATCAAGGATTATCCGGTCGAAAAGTTTTATCGCGACGCCAAGCTCTGTACGATCGGTGAAGGGACCAGCGAAATCCAGCGTCTGGTAATCGCGCGGCAGTTGCTCAAGAGCTGACATTCATGACCGACGCCGCGCAGAGAATCCTGGACGGCGATCTGCGCGCGCTGGCCCGTGCGGCCACCTGGATCGAAAACCGTAGTCCTGAGGCAGAGCCGCTGCTGCGCGAGCTTTTCCCGCACACCGGCCGCGCTCTGATTCTGGGCGTCACCGGACCTCCCGGCGCAGGCAAGAGCACGCTGTGCGATCAGCTCGCACGCCTGATTCGCCGGGAAGGGAAGACCGTCGGCGTGATTGCGGTGGATCCCAGCAGCCCCTACTCGGGCGGCGCGGTTTTAGGCGATCGCATCCGCATGCAGGAGCATCACGGTGATCCGGGCGTATTCATCCGTTCGATGGCGACACGCGGGTGGCTGGGCGGCCTGGCGCGCGCTACCACGGAAATGACCATGCTGCTCGACGCAGCGGGCCGCGACGTGGTGCTGGTCGAAACCGTGGGCGTCGGCCAAGACGAGGTCGAGATCGCACGGCTGGCGCACGTCACGCTGGTGGTGCTGACGCCCGGCGCGGGCGACGATGTCCAGACGCTTAAAGCGGGTATCATGGAGATCGCTCAAGTGTTCGTCATCAATAAATCCGATCTCCCTGGCGCCGATAAATTGCAGCGCGAAATCCAGGCGGCGATGGGTCTGGCGCACGGCCCGGAAGTGGAAATCGTCCCCGCGGTTGCGCTCGAAGGGACTGGTGTGGCCGACGTGCTCGCGGCTGCAAGACGCGCGGAGCCCAATGGACGTGACCCTGAGCGATCCGCCCAAATCTGGGCCGCCCGCCTGCGTGAAATGCTGCGCGACCGGCTGCTGGATCGCTTCTCCGCCGAACAGTTTCTCACCGCGGGACGTGAGGTTGCGGCGCATCAGCGCGATCCTTATTCGATTCTTCATGAGTGGCTTAAGCCCTAAAATTGACCATCTCGGGATTGCCGTGCGTTCCATCGATCAGGCGCTCCAGTTCTATCGCGACCAGCTTGGCCTGACCGTTTCTCTGCGCGAGACCGTGGATGTTGAAAAAGTCCATGCTGCCATGCTGCCTGTCGGCGAATCGCGCATCGAGCTTCTGGAAGCCTCGCAACCTGATTCGGTCATCGCGAAATTCATTGAGAAGCGCGGCGAAGGGTTGCATCATGTGGCGCTCATGGTTCCGGATTTGAACGCCGCGGTGGAACGGCTCAAAGCCGCGGGCGCTCGTCTGCTCAACGAGCCTCGTGCCGGAGCCGGCGGACACCTCTACGTATTTATTCACCCCGCTTCCACGGGCGGCGTGTTGCTGGAACTTATACAGGAATGAAACCAACCATTGGTATTATTGGCGGCAGCGGATTGTACTCCATGCCGGGATTTGAACGGCACGAGGAGCGCACGATCGAGACGCCCTGGGGCGCGCCATCGGACGCCTATATCGTAGGCGAGCTGGCCGGCAGGGAAGTCGCGTTCCTGGCCCGCCACGGCCGCGGACACCGTCTCTCGCCATCGGAGTTGAACTTTCGCGCCAACATCTGGGGTATGAAATCGCTGGGCGTCGAGCGCATTTTGTCGCTCAGCGCGGTGGGCTCGCTGAAGGAAGAGCATAAGCCGCTCGATTTCGTGATCCCTTACCAATTTGTCGATCGAACACGTGGACGGGTATCTACGTTTTTTGGCGAAGGGCTGGTCGCGCACATCAGCTTCGCGCACCCCATTTGCTCCCAGATGGCAGACATCGCTTACGCCGCGGGTCAGGATGCGGGTGTGCGCGTCAAACTGGGCGGTACCTACCTCTGTATGGAAGGACCTGCGTTTTCGACGCTCGCGGAATCGAACCTGTATCGAAGCTGGGGCATGGACGTGATCGGCATGACCAATCTTCAGGAAGCCAAACTCGCGCGCGAAGCCGAGCTCTGTTACACCACCATCGCCATGGTGACCGATTACGACTGCTGGCATCCCGAACACGACGCAGTCACCGTGAACGACATCATCGCCAATCTCACGCAGAACGCGGCCAACGCCGCCAAGCTGGTGAAGGCCGCCGTCGCCGCCATGCCGGAGGGGCGCACCTGCAAATGCGGATCGGCGCTGGCGCACGCTCTCATCACCGACCGGAAGGCGGTTCCCGAGGCGACTCGCAAAAAGTTGGAGCTGCTGGTTGGCAAGTACCTGTAACGAGCTGCTCGACCTCTGCCTGCGCGGAGAAGCATGGTCCCCCGAACTATTTGATCGCGCGGTCGCCGAACAGGAAGGACGCGCGCTCCTGTCGATTGTCATCGAGCGTTTGGGTGATCTGTTCGAGCCGCGGCTGTGCGACGTTTACGACCGGCTGTTCTCCGACGTGATCGCGCGGGTGTGTCCCGAATTAATCCCTCGCATCCGGCGTGTCACCAGTAGGGCCGGCGTCTGGCCGGGTGCGAATCGCGTCTATGTGCTCTCGCGGATCACGCTGGGCGCCGATGTCGCCGTGACGAGCGTCTTGCTTGACGCCGCCAAGCGCCGTTACCCGTCGGCGGAAATCGTATTTGCCGGGCCTCGCAAGAACTATGAATTGTTCGAGGCCGATCCGCGCATTGTCCATCGCGAAGTCCCTTACGCGCGCGGGGGTTCGTTGCGTGATCGCCTGAACGCGTCCGCGGCGTTGTGGTTCGACGATGGACTCGTCATCGACCCGGATTCGCGCCTCACCCAGCTAGGACTGATCCGCATCTGCCCGGACGATCGCTACTGTTTTTTCGAGAGCCGCGCTTTTGGCGGCGACGGAAATGAGCGGCTGCCTGATCTCGCAGCCCGGTGGACCGGCGATCCTAAGGCTCGGCCATACGTTGCTCCACTCGCGGCTATTGGTTCTCCCGTCGATATCACGGTGAGCCTCGGCGTCGGTGAAAATCCCGCCAAGCGCCTGAGCGACGATTTCGAGCGCGAATTGCTTCAGCTCCTGGCCGCGACGGGCGCGTCGGTTCTAGTGGACAAAGGCGCTAGCAGCCAAGAACGTGAGCGCGTCGAACGCGCACTCCCGTCCGGCATGCGAACTCACGAAGGCGCCTTCGCTCCGTTCGCCGCCGAAATCGCGCGTTCGCAACTGTTTGTCGGCTACGACTCCGCCGCCGGCCACGTGGCCTCCGCCTGCGGAGTGCCGGTCATCAGCATCGCCAAGGGTTTCATCAGCGAGCGCATGGCTGCCCGCTGGCGGCCGCATGGAACGGTCATTGATGGAGACGCCCCTGATGCTCTAGATCAGGTGCGAACCGCTATGACTGATTAAACGCGATTTTCTATCTTGATGGCGATTTCGAGCCGTGTGGGATTCCCTCAAAGGAAGACTTGGAAGTGCTTTTAGCCGCGATTGTTACGATTTACGCGACTGGCGGAGGTGAGGGGGCGCCAGGCATCCTGGATGGCCAGATCCTTGTGGGGCTTAAGCGCCGGCGGTCTTGACGCCCTCGGCGGCTTGCTCGATGAGCGCGGCGACCCACGCTGGTTGCGACACGTAGATGGCGTGGCTGCCCTTGACCTCGACGACCGTGGAACCCGCCCGCTTGGACATGGAACGCTGTGCGACAGGTGGGATCATCTTGTCCTCGGTGACAACCAGGTACCAGCTTGGCTTCGTCTTCCACGCCGGTTCGCTGATCGCACCGCTTAAAGCAGCTACGCCCCACGGGACTTGGGAGTCGGCCATGAAAGCGGCTTTATCTGCGTCCACGTCGGCTGCGAAGGAAGCGCGGAACTTCGCCTTGTCGAGGAACAGGTAGCCGTCCTGCGCGGGCTGGATCGGCGGCACGGGCGCGCCCGGCGGTGGATCTTTGATGAGCGTTGCCACCGACTCTCCCTTGTCTGGAGCAAATGCCGTGATATACACAAGCCCTGCAACCTTAGGATCGTTGCCGGCTTCGGTGACCACCGCTCCACCATAGGAGTGGCCCACGAGAATCGCCGGCCCATCCTGCGCCGCAAGAATGCGCTTGGTGGCTGCCACGTCGTCCTCCAACGAAATTGTCGGATTCTGGACGATGCTGACATTGTAGCCGTCCCTCTTTAGGATCTTGTAGACGCCCTCCCAGCCTGCACCGTCCACAAAACCACCGTGGACCAAAACGATATTCTTCACTTTCATCGCGTTACCTCCTTGCTGTGCGCTTCAACAGCCGCTGATTGGATGGCAAGGGATGCAAGCACGAAAGTGAATCCGCTGGATTCGCTGTTTCTATATAAGCGAGATTCAGCATGCTTAACCTCCGTACGGCTGAGTCTAAGCGGCGCCATTCGTCATTCTACTCCCGATTCCTCGATTGTGGAGATGGGTCAAAATTACATATACATTCCGCCGTTAACGTCGAGTACGTGCCCGGTGATGTAGCCGGCCTCTTCGCTCGCCAGAAAACGGACCGCAGCCGCCACGTCCTCAGCTTTTCCGTAACGCTGCAGGGGAATATGCGCCAGCAGAGTGCTTTTGACTTCATCTGAGAGCGCGGCTGTCATGTCCGTCTCGATGAACCCTGGAGCCACGGCATTGACGGTGACACTGCGGCTGGCGATCTCCTGTGCCAGCGATTTCGTCAGCCCGATCAATCCGGCCTTCGACGCTACGTAATTCGCCTGCCCTGGATTTCCGGTCTGGCCCACCAGCGAAGAGATATTGATGATCCGGCCCCAGCGCGCTTTAAGCATCGCGGGCAGCACCTGCTGGATGGCCAGGAACGCGCCAGTCAGATTGGTCGCCAGCACCGAGTCCCAATCGTCCTTCTTCATGCGCATCGCCAGGCCATCCTTGGTGATGCCCGCGTTGTTCACCAGGATGTCGATCTTGCCGGCTTTGGCGAAAGCCTCTTTGATGGATTCATGTGAGGCCAAATCGATCGCCACGCACGTAGCGCCCGGAATCTGCATCGCTGCTTCCTCCAGCTTGGCCGTATCCCGTGCGGCCAGAACCACGCGCGCGCCTGCTTCGCTTAAAGCTTGCGCGCATGCCCGCCCGATACCGCGACTTGCTCCCGTAACAAAAGCCGTCCTGTTTGTCATGTTCGTCATGCGATCTTCCATAATAGTGGAACATGGCTTATGACGACCTGCGCGAGTTCATCCGCGCCCTGGAAAAACACGGCGAGCTCAAGCGCATCCCCTTCGAAGTCGACCCCTACCTAGAAATCACGGAGTTTGCCGACCGCAGCGTGAAATCGGGCGGCCCGGCCTTGCTGTTCGAAAAACCGAAGGGCTCAGAGATGCCGGTGTTGATCAACGCGTTCGCCAGCATGCGCCGTATGGAGATCGCGCTCGAGGTGTCCTCGGTGGATGAGATCGCCGGCCGCATCTCGGAGTTGCTGGCGATGCAAAAGCCGGAAGGCCTGCTGGGCAAACTCAAAATGCTGCCGAAGCTGGCCGAGTTGGGCTCGATCTTTCCCAAGACCGTTTCCGGCGGCCCCTGTAAGGACGTCATCCGCCACCAAGGCAAGTTCGATTTAGGTTATCTTCCAGTGCTGCACTGCTGGCCGCAGGATGCCGGCCGCTTCATCACTCTTCCGATGGTTTTCTCGCGCAATCCTGATACCGGCAAGCGCAACTGCGGGTGCTACCGGCTGCAGATTTTCGACAGCACCACGACCGGCATGCACTGGCAGACGCACAAGCAGGGGGCGGAGCACTATCGCCGCATGCGCGCCAACCAAGCTGCAAAACGCATGGACATTGCCGTCGCGATCGGCGCGGATCCGGCTACCATGTACTCTGCGATCCTCCCTCTGCCTCCCGACCTGGACGAAATGATGATCGCCGGATTCCTCCGCGGCAAGGCCGTCGAGATGGTGAAATGCGAAACCTCCGACCTCGAAGTTCCCGCCAACAGCGAGATCGTCCTTGAAGGCTACGTCGAGCTGGGCGAGCTGCGCCGCGAGGGGCCCTTCGGAGATCACACCGGCTTCTATTCGCTCGATGACGACTACCCGGTATTCCACGTCACCTGCGTCACGCATCGCAAGAACCCGATCTACGCGACCACTATCGTCGGCCCGCCGCCCATGGAAGATTTCTACATGGGCAAGGCCATCGAGCGCATCTTTCTCCCCTTGATGCGGCTCCAACTCCCCGAGATTCGCGACATCTCGATGCCCGCTGAAGGGATCTTCCACAACCTGATCCTGGTGGCGATCCGCAAATCGTACCCCGGCCACGCGCGTAAAGTGATGCACGCGATCTGGGGGCTCGGGCAGGCGATGTTTTCGAAGTGCATCGTGGTGGTGGATGAAGACGTGGACGTGCAGAACGTTCGCGAAGTCGCCTGGAAAGCGCTCAACAATATCGATCCGGAGCGGGACATTCAATTTGTCCTGGGTCCCGTCGATTCGCTCGATCACTCCAGCCGCCTTCCCAATTACGGTTCGAAGATGGGTGTGGACGCGACGAAGAAGTGGCCCGAAGAAGGCTTCACGCGGCCATGGCCCGATGTGATCCGCATGCCGGACGATGTTCGCGCGCGGGTCGATGCGCTATGGAAGAAAGCCGGGTTACACTAAGAAGTACGCGGCGGCTGTAGCTCAGTTGGTAGTAGCGCCAGATTGTGGTTCTGGATGTCGTGGGTTCAAATCCCACCAGCCGCCCCAAAGTACGCTCTAACCCTGCTCGATGACGTGTCCGAAGGAGCTAGGAGGCGCGTCTGCGCTTGGTCCGTACTTTGATTGCAGCCGGGGCCTTGATCACGATCTCTCCGCGGATGATGTGGTTGAGAAGCGCCCAACACCGGCGGTTTTGGACGGTTTCACGGTAAAGACGCGGCGTACGATCGCCGACCGTCTCGGTCGCCTGTTTGCTCATGGAATACAATCGGCAGTCCAGCCCCGTTCTGATAGAGCGCGGCGGCCCTTTCCTCGACTGAATCCGTTTATACTACTCGTATATGCAATTTGAACCGGGCATACCTGCCGTAAGTGTGCCTACTACCCCGACATCGTCGTCCGCACGCACGACGCTTTTCTGGTTCCGCGACCTTTCTGTAAGCGTGGTCATTGCGATTATCGTCATTCTGTTTCTGTACCAGCCGGTCAAGGTCGAGGGCACCAGCATGACGCCGGCGCTGGTCAACGATGAGCGTATCTTTATCAACAAATTCGTCTATCGCTTCGGCTTTTCCGATATCGTCCGCGGCGATACCATCGTGTTCTGGGCGCCTGAGGATTCCACGAAATCCTACATCAAGCGCGTGATCGGCATTCCCGGAGACCTGGTCGAAATCGTCGACGGCACGGTGATCCTCAACGGTCAACGCTTAGAGGAGCCCTACATCCAGGACGAATACCGCGATCGCACGTCCATGTCAGCCCGCAAGGTCGAACAAGCGCAGTACTTTGTCCTGGGCGACCATCGCAATTCTTCGAACGACAGCCGCAGTTGGGGCACTGTCGCACGCGACGCAATCTACGGCAAGGCTGTATTCGTGTACTGGCCGCTGAATCGCCTCGGTCTTTTACACTAAAGACCTGTTGTACTAACGCCGCCCGATCACCCACATCACCAGGCTCAAGACCGCGCTGACAATCAGGCATGTGACAATCGGAAAGTAGAACACACTATTCTTTCCGCGAACTACGATGTCCCCGGGTAGACGCCCCAGCTTCAGCGGAAGCCGGTCGCCCAGCGTCATCAGCAGCCCTACCGCTACCAGGACGAGCCCGATTATGATCACCGTCCGTCCCACAACCTTGATGATAGCCCGGGGCTTTCATAAGGTGTTCCATAATGGGTGCGGAGGACCGTCCCTCACATGATCACGGAAGCCGCGCCGCCGCCCTCGTCTCTGCCGCCGTCGCCAACGCTCAAAAGCGAAGAGGGAATGGAAGACGAGTTTAACCCGCGCCTGTCCGCGGAAGCCCGTTTCGACGAAGCCGCCGGGCGACTTGGTCTAGATGACGGCATGCGCAAGGTGCTGCGTTCTCCGTCGCGCGAGATCATCGTCCACATTCCAGTCCAGCTCGATGACGGCCGGCTGGAAGTGTTCACCGGCTATCGCGTGCAGCACTCCATCGCGCGCGGTCCGGCCAAAGGGGGCATTCGTTATGCTCCCGACGTGTCGCTCGATGAGGTCCGTGCGCTGGCCGCCTGGATGACGTGGAAATGCGCCGTCACCAACATTCCGTTCGGCGGCTCGAAAGGCGGAGTCATCTGCGACCCGTCCATCCTTTCGAAAGTGGAGTTGGAGCGCATCACTCGCCGCTATACGGCGGAGTTGTTCGAGTTCATCGGTCCGGAGATTGACGTTCCGGCTCCCGACGTCAACACCAATGACCAGACCATGGCGTGGATCATGGACACCTACTCCATGCACGCCGGCCATACCGCCACTGGTGTGGTCACCGGCAAGCCCATCGATCTGGGCGGCTCGCGCGGACGCACCGAAGCCACCGGACGCGGATGCATGATCGTCATCGAACAAGCTCTGCGCCGGCTCGGCCTGGAACGGTCGGCGACGCGCGTGGTGATCCAGGGATTCGGCAATGTCGGGGGCATGGCGGCCAAGCTGATGGCCCGCGCCGGGTTCAAGATCATCTGCATCATCGAATTCGACGGCGCGGTCTACAATCCGGAAGGCCTCGATATTCTCGCCCTGATGAAACACCGCAAGGAAACCGGCTCGATTATCGATTTTCCCGGTGGCCAGAACCTGGATCGCGAAGAAGCGCTGTACCTCGAAACGGATGTCCTCCTTCCCGCCGCCCGCGAGAACGTCATCACATCCCGGAACGCCTCCAAGCTGCGGACGAAGATCTTGTGCGAAGGCGCCAACGGTCCCACCACGCACTTCGCTGATCCCATACTGGCCGAGAAGGGCATCTTCGTGATCCCGGATATTCTGGCCAATGCCGGCGGCGTCACGGTATCGTATTTCGAATGGGTGCAGGATCGCCAAGGGTACTTTTGGAACGAGCAAATGGTCAATGATCGCCTGGAAGAGATCATGGTGAATAGTTTTCAGGATGTGGTCGCCTATGCCGAGAAACACGGCGTCAACAATCGCACGGCCGCGTATATGCTCGCCCTGGATCGAGTGGCTTTCGCCATCAAGCTGCGTGGTATCTACGCGTAGGTAAGGGACTGCCTACCGGTTACTAAGTAGACTGAAATAACCATCAGGAGAACCGTTTCATGAAAATCGCCGTCGTCGGCGCGACCGGTAACGCCGGCTCGCGCATCGTATCCGAGCTGTTGAATCGCGGGCATCAGGTCACCGGCATCTCTCGCCACCCCGACAAATTGCAGCCGCGCCCGGGCCTGACGTTATTGAAAGGCGATGTGAAAGACGAGGCCGGCCTGTCGAAGCTGCTCGCCGGCCACGATGCGGCAATTCATAGCGTACGGTTCCTTGATACTGATGTCCGCTCTGCCGTCGGCGGGGCGAAGAAAGCCGGCGTCAAGCGATTCCTGGTCGTCGGCGGAGCGGGCAGTCTCGAAATCGCACCCGGGTCTGCTCTGGTGGACACGCCCAATTTCCCGCCTGCGTACAAAGCCGAGGCATCCGCCGGCCGTGACTTCCTCAATACGCTGAAAACCGAGCCCGAGCTGGACTGGACCTTCCTCTCTCCCTCAGTTTTCTTCAACCCCGGCGAGCGAACTGGAAAATTTCGCGTCGGCAAGGATCAATTGCTCACCGCCCCCGACGGCCAGAGCAAAATCTCCATGGAAGACTACGCCATTGCGCTTGCGGATGAAATCGAGCATCCGCAGCATAGCCGCCAGCGCTTCACCGTTGGCTATTGAGCGCAAGAGTGCGCGATGATGGATATATACACGGAGAAAGGATTATGTATCTTTCCGACGACTTCCGGCTGAAGGTCGGCCTGGCTGAAATGCTCAAGGGTGGGGTCATCATGGACGTGACCAACGTCGAGCAGGCCAAAATTGCTGAAAATGCAGGCGCTTCCGCCGTTATGGCGCTAGAGCGCGTTCCCTCTGACATCCGCAAGGAGGGCGGCGTTGCCCGCATGGCCTCCATCCGCATCATCCGCGAGATCATGGACACCGTTTCTATCCCGGTGATGGCGAAGGCGCGCATCGGCCACTTTATGGAGGCCAGGATACTCGAAACGCTGGGCGTCGATTATGTCGACGAGAGCGAAGTGCTCACGCCCGCCGACGAAGAGCACCACATCGACAAGAAAAGTTTCAAGGTCCCGTTTGTGTGCGGAGCGCGCAATCTGGGCGAAGCTCTGCGCCGCATCGCCGAGGGCGCCGCGATGATCCGCACCAAGGGTGAGGCCGGGTCGGGGAACATCGTCGAAGCCGTCCGCCATATCCGCACCATCGTCAAGGAAATGAAGCAGCTCACGATACTCGGGAAGGAAGAGCTGGTGCACGAATCGAAGAATCTGGGCGCGCCACTCGAATTAGTCGAATGGGTTGCGGCCAACGGAAAACTGCCGGTGCCGAACTTCTCCGCGGGCGGGATCGCTACGCCTGCCGACGCCGCCCTGGTGATGCAGCTTGGCGCCGAGGCAGTGTTCGTCGGCAGCGGTATCTTCAAGTCCGAGGATCCAGACTCACGCGCCCGCGCCATCGTCAAGGCGGCGACGTATTACAACGATCCCGCCAAGCTGCTCGAAGCCAGTGAGGAACTGGGCGAAGCGATGCGCGGCCTGGACGTCTCGAAGATCCCCGAAAGCGAGCTGCTCCAGACCCGCGGCTGGTGACGTGAAAACTATCGGTATCCTCGCCCTCCAGGGCGATTTCGACGCTCACCGTAAAGCCGTGGAGCGCGCCGGAGGCCGCCCTGTAGAAGTCCGCACGGCGAAGGACCTGGACGCTTGCGACGGCCTCATCGTGCCCGGCGGCGAGAGCACCACCATGCTCAAGCTGCTCGACATCGAAAACTTGACCGAGCCTCTGCGCCAGTTTGCCGGCCGCAAGCCGGTGTTCGGCACCTGCGCCGGTGCGATCCTGTTAGCGCACTCAGTGACCAGCCCCACCCAGCCGAGCCTCAATCTGATCGATATCGACGTCGAGCGCAACGCCTACGGCCGCCAGATCGATAGCCGCGTGGCCCATGTGGAAGCAGGCGGCCAGCCAATGGAGGCAGTTTTCATCCGGGCCCCCAAGATTCGCCGCGTAGGTCCCGGCAGCACGATTCTTGCTACTTACAACGGCGATCCAGTGTGGGTGGAGCAGGGCAGGCACATGGTGACGACGTTCCACCCCGAGCTGACGCCCGATTCCCGCGTTCACGAACGGTTCTTGGAAAAGGTGTCTACTTTACCTTCACGCGCTTGACGTCGGGGGGAGTCTTCAGGTCGAACGTGGAATCCGGCAGCGTCGGATTCATTTGCACGTCCGAGTAGACCACCTGATTGTAATCGCCGGAGGTCCGGGTCACTTTGACCTGGACAGGAACGCTCTCTTTTTCGGGAATCCACAGCTCGATCTTCTCGAACTGCTTCTTAAGATCGCCGTCTTTCGGAATAAGTTCAATCCGCGTGGCGGGTGTTCCACCGATGTTTTCCGTCGCTCCGCCCTTGATCTCGAAATCGCGGCGCAAGTCGGTGCTGGTGACGCCGATCCCGAGCAGCAGCAGCTGATCCATTACCTGCTTACCGATCTTGCCGAACTTGCCTGTATCGTAGACCTCGATGCGCTTGGCGTCGGGATAGTACACTTCCACGGTCTTTCCAGCCAGACGGATGGTCTGCGGATTCTTTCCAAGAAGCTGCACCATGTCGACGGTCTGGCCGTTGGTGCGTTTCACTTGCCGGATACCGTCCGTCACATCTGAGCTGTGCAGGACCTGCGTATACTCGGTGCGCTTCATTTTGGCGGAAAACGTCCGAAAGTTGCGCGCCGACTGGTCCATCCGCGCCAGAACGTCGTTGAGAGACTCTGCGTGCAGACCCGTCCATGCAATTGCGGCCAGGATAGCGAGGCGAAGGGCCATGATCGTCTAGGGTTTGGTGTAGGCCATGTAGCCGGTGATTTCGTCTTCGGCTTCGTCAAAGACCGGTTCCACGTGCGTGATCGTCGTATGGGTCTTGAAACGCTGGTTGACCAGTTGCGTGGCTTTCTGCGGCTGATCCGGTTCCGGCACGTTTGCCAGTAACTTCGGCTCGATCAGAAATCCCTGCTGCGCCGGAAGCATCTGGATGCTGGCTGCCCGGGGCTGATCGCGAAACACGTCACGCGGCGTTAAGAAGATAAACGCCAGGATCAGCGTGACGATAATGTCCCACTGCCACGAGGTCCGTGGAAAATCCCAGAAAATGAGCCGTCCGAGCGCCTTCATCACTTTCAGTGTAGCAACACGCTTTTCCCGACTTTGCTTACACCGGCCGGTTCACCAGCGCGAGGAACTCGTCCCGGGTCGCCTTGCGTGATCGGAAATTGCCCAGCATGTTGCTGGTCACCGTACCCGAATGCTGCTTTTCGACGCCCCGCATCATCATGCAGAAATGCCGAGCTTCCACCAACACACCCACCCCGCGCGGCGAAATCACGCTCTCCACCGCCTCCGCGATCTGCTGCGTCATCCTTTCCTGCAACTGCAGCCGGCGCGCAAACATATTCACGATCCGCGGGATCTTGCTTAGCCCGATCACCTTGTCCTTGGGCAGGTACCCAACGTGGACCTTGCCGAAAAACGGCAGCAGATGATGCTCGCACATGCTGAAAAACTCGATGTCCTTCACCACCACCATTTCGTCGCACTTCACATGAAAGACGGCGCTATTGACGATGTCTTCGAGGCTGGTAGTATAGCCTTCCGTCAGAAATCGCAGCGCCTTCTCGTAACGCTCCGGCGTGCGCACCAGCCCTTCCCGCGAAGGATTCTCGCCCAGCATCTTCAAGACGTCGCGTACGTGTGCAGCGAGTTTCGTCCCTTGCGGCGGCATCACCTTCACCAGAGCCTTGCTCTTCATCCCTTTGGAACCTCCAGCTCAAACGTATTTCGCGCTGTTTCAGAAATCCGCACCCGCGCCAGACGGGCCGGCAGCGTCCAGCGCTCGGCCAGCGCGCCCTGCACCAGCATCGCCAGGTTTTCGGTAGTCGCGACCGATCCGGAGAGCTCGGGAACATCCACGTTCAGATTCTTGTGGTCCAGCCGCCCCAAAACTCGTTCCCGCACCAGCTCATCGAGCGCCTCGCGATTCACAACCTGACCATGCTCGTCCACCGGGCCGTCCACCGTAATGTCCAGCACATAATCGTGCCCGTGCCCGTGCGGATTATTGCACTTCCCGTACAGCGTCCGGTTTTCCTCGGCACTCAAGGCCGGCGTATCCAGCCTGTGCGATGCCGAGAAGCGATAGCGCGAGGTGAGTCTCACCGTTCCCCCTCAGAATGTCCGCCACCATAGTCCACATACAAGTCGGCCGTTTCATATAGCCGCACATTATGCAGATGTACCCCTTCACGCCGGATCTGCGGCTCGATCCGCTTCCAGATCTCGACCGCAAGGTTCTCGGTGGTCGGGACCACCCGATCGAAGGGCAGGACTTCCCGGTTCAGGAACCGGTGATCCATGGGATCCACCACTTCCCGGTTCAGAATCTCTTTCAATTCGCGCAGATCGAACACCATCCCGGTCACAGGATCGGGATCCCCTGTGAGCGTCACTTCCAGTACGTAGTTGTGCCCATGGCCATTGGGATTCGCGTTGCTCCCATACACGGCTTGGTTCCGATCCGCGCTCCAGGCCGGATTGACGCAGACGTGCGACGCGGAAAACTCAGCTTTTCGGGTTAAGAACATTTCCCCTCTAGTTTGGATGCAACCGGCCCCTGCCGGGGATCGGCCGATCCATTAAAATAATAGCGTGAAGACCGTTACCGACCGTATTCTGCTCGGACTGGTCCTGGCCTTGGGCATATCCCTGGCCTGGGTGGTCTCCGGGACCCTGGACGACCGCATCATCAAGGTGGGCGATACCGCCCCCGATTTCAAAGTGGTTACCGAAACGGGCCGCACCATCAGCCCGGCGAACTTCGGCGGCAAGCTCCTGGTGCTCAATTTTTGGGCCTCCTGGTGCCAGCCCTGCCTCCAGGAAGTTCCCTCGCTCGAAGTATTCCAGCGCGAGTTCGCGCCGCAGGGCGTGGTAGTCCTGGGAGTGAGCGTCGATAAAAACGAAAAGCTGTATCACCGGTTCCTCGACCAGTTTCCCGTATCGTTCCAGGTAGCGCGAGACCCCTCCTGGGATATCGCTGCCAATTACGGCACCTTCCAGTTGCCGGAGACGTACATCATCGACAGCTCCGGGAAGGTGGTTCAAAAGGTAATCGCCGCCCAAAACTGGATGAATCCTGAGTTCGTCCAAAGCATAAAGAAGATGTTGTGAAGTTATTAATTCCAGGACTCATCATAGTCTCTTTGGCGGTCGCCGCCGACATCAAATCTCTCCCCAACCAAGCCGGAAACGGCAATATCGATCTCTCCGGCACCGTGGTCCTCGATCCTAAGGAGATCCAGCAGCTTCTGGGCGCTCCGATGGAGCCCGGCTACGTCGTGGTACGGATCAAAGTGAGCCCGCGCATGGCGCAAGCGATCCGCATCAGCGCCGACGATTTCACCCTGGTCTCGCGCAAAGATGGCGAGCGCAGTGAAGCCCTGATACCCAGCCAGATCGGCGGGCCGGCGAGCTTGATCTTGAAATCTAAGACCACCTACGCTGGCAGCCCCGGGGTCAGCTCAACGTCTGTGAACGTGACTCCAGGCGACACCAAGAAAGCCCCGGATAGCCCCTTGATCAAGCTCCTGGAGTCGAAGATGCTTGCGGACGCGGAAACCAAGGAACCAGTCGAAGGGCTGCTCTACTTTCTGCTTGAAGGGAAGAACAAGCCTAAGGATCTGGGTCTGCTCTACAAGGGACAAGCGGGCCGCTTGGCGATGGATTTCAAGTAGCCGGAGCTAGCTCGACCGTCTTTGCATCCCGCCACAGGCGTTCCAGATCGTAATACAGGCGGGCCTTGTCCGAGAAGATGTGGACGAGGTAATCGCCGTAATCCATGAGGACCCACTCGGCATTGTCGTAGCCTTCCATGCTGGAGGGCATTTCTCCGAGCTTCTTGAGGCGCTGATGAATCTCGTCGGCGATGGCCTGAATCTGGCGGGTATTGGTGCCGCTCAGAATGACGAAGTAGTCGGCGAAGGTCGTTACTTCTCGCAAATCCAGCACCCGGGCGTTGTGGGCTTGTTTCTCTTCCGCGGCTCGCACCGCTTCCATCCACATTGGAGCGGGGGCTTGTGGTTTCTTTCTTGCGCTACCCAGTGAGTGAGCCTCCCTGCTGGTATCGTACTACTTATGTCCTCGTTGCGGGTATTGATCCCGGCTGAAAAGATTCACGTGCGGGTCCAGGAGTTGGGCGCGCAGATTGATCGCGACTATCCGACTGGGCCGATCTACCTGGTGGGTGTCCTGAAAGGCGCGAGTGTTTTTATGGCGGATCTCGCCCGCGCGATGAAGACGCCGGCACGCATGGAGTTCGTCGGCATCGCCAGTTATGGCGGCAAGACGTCTTCCGGCGAAGCCAGACTCACCAAAGATCTGGATCATCCTGTGCAAGGCTACGACGTGATCGTGGTCGAAGATATTGTCGACACCGGTGTTACGCTCACGTATTTCCTGCAACTGCTCCAGCAGCGCAAGCCCAAGTCGCTGCGGATCGCCACGCTCTTGGATAAGCCTTCGCGCCGGAAGATCCCGGTGCACGTGGATTATGTGGGCTTCGAGGTGCCGGATCAGTTCCTGGTCGGCTACGGGCTGGACTATTCGGAAGACTACCGCAATCTGCCGGACGTCTGCATTCTGGACGGGTAAGAATGGCCGCAAATGAACGCAAATACAGAGGGCCGGGCATGCCCAGCCCCTACAACACGGATAGGCGTTGTAGGGGCGAGGCATGCATCGCCCGAAAAGGCGCGTTTAACTATTTCAACAGCGGCTTTACGGCCTTCAACACGGTCCCGGACACGATCTCGGCTCCTTCGGCCGTTGGATGGATCCCGTCCCTCTGCAGATACCGCAGGTCCGGTGTCACGATGTCCGATAGCAGGAACGGAATCAGTTTCAGCCTATACTCGGCCGCCAGATCCTTGTAAACGTTCTCGAAACTCTTGATGTAATCCGGCCCATAGTTCGGCGGCAGCGTCATCCCCGCCAGCACCACTTTGGCGCCGGCCTGCTGGAACGCGACGATCATGGTCTGCAGGTTCTGCTTGGTCACCTTTAGCGGCAACCCCCGCAGCCCGTCATTCCCGCCCAATTCCAGCACGACAACCGCCGGCTTCAATCGCACGGCCGATTGGATTCGCGACACGCCGCCCTCAGTTGTATCCCCGCTGATGCCAAGATTCACGACGCGCCAGGCGTAGCCTTCCTTGTCGAGCGTCCGCTGCATGTCGTCCGGGAAACTCTGTCCGGCCGGAAGACCGTACCCGGCGCTCAAGCTGTCGCCGAACACCACCAGCACCTTTCGGGGAGTCTGTGCATGTAGGGGTGCCAGCGCCAGCAGCACGATTAGCAGAGTTTTCTTAAGATTCGGGTTCATTTGCGGCCTACCCTTCATAATAAGAGAAGTGCCCATCCTCGCCGCCCGGAACCTCACCAAGAGCCTCGATAGCGGAAGTCATCGTGTCGAAATCCTCCGCGGCATCGACCTCGATATCCCATCCGGCCAGTTCGTCGCCATCATGGGCGCCTCCGGCAGCGGCAAGAGCACTCTGCTCGGCTTGCTTGCAGGACTCGATACGGCCACTTCAGGAACCATCGTTCTCGACGGCGTCGACATCACCGGATTAAGCGAGGACAAGCTGGCGCTGGTGCGCGGGCGGAAGATCGGATTCGTTTTCCAGAGCTACCAGTTGCTCCCGACCCTGACCGCCGAAGAAAACGTCCTGCTGCCCTACGAGCTTTCCGGCGGTGACGTGTCCGCTGGCGTCGCTCGTGCCCGCTCTTTGCTCGAGAGCGTGGGCCTGGGCGATCGCCTGGATCACTACCCCGTCCAGCTCTCCGGCGGCGAACAGCAGCGCGTGGCGCTGGCGCGCGCCTTCATGGTGAAGCCGCCCATACTGATGGCCGATGAGCCTACCGGCAATCTCGACAGCGTCAACGGGGCGCACGTGCTCGATCTGCTGATCACGCTCAATCAGCGCGAAGGGACCACGCTGGTCCTGGTGACCCACGATACGGCCCTGGCCTCGCGCGCCGACCGCATCGTCACCATGCGCGACGGCCAGATCGCCGGCGATGAGATCCGGGATCCGCAGGCCGCATGAGGCTATCGCTCCGCACCGCAAGCCGCATCGCGTGGCGCGAAACGCGTTCCTCGCTCACGAAGTTCCTGTTTGTCGTGTTCGCCGTTGCGATCGGCGTGGGCGCGCTCGCCGGTGTCCGCGGATTCAGCGAAAGTGTTCGCGCGATGCTGAACAGCGAATCGCGCACGATCATGGCGGCCGATTTGAGCGCGCGCCAGTTCGCGCCTCCCAAACAGGAGCAGATCGCCGAGCTCGACCAGCTTGGTGCGCGCGGGGTTGACCGCACGCTCATCACCGAAACCGTTTCCATGGCCGCGGCCACCACCCCGGATGCCACGCCTGCCCTGGTTTCCATCAAGGCAGTCGATCCGGCCAAGTATCCGTACTACGGAACGGTCAAGCTCTCGCCCGAAATGCCGCTTTCCCAGGCGCTCACCCCCGAAACGGTGGTCGCGGGCGAGGACGTCCTGATCCGGCTGGGCGTCAAGGTCGGCGAACATGTTCACCTCGGGTCGGCCGACTTTCGGATGGCTGCTATGGTCCTGTCCGAGCCCGATCGCATGTCGGGCAGCCTCAACGTCGGCTTGCGCATGATGCTTTCGCGCGAAGGGTTCGAGCGCACCGGCCTGATGCAATTGGGCAGCCGCGCGGCCGAGCGATACCTGTTCAAGATCCAGCCAAACGGTCCGTCGATGGAAGATGTCCGCGTCGCGATTATGGACGCTCTGCCCGAAGCACGCGTGATCGACTCGAAAGAGTCCAATCCGCTCATCACCCGCGGCCTGGATCAAGCCACCACGTTTCTCAGTCTCATCAGCCTGATCGCCCTGATTGTCGGCGCGATCGGTGTCGGCGTCGCCATGTATGCCCACCTTCAACAGAAGATGGACAACATCGCGGTGATGAAGTCCCTGGGAGGAACGTCGGCCGAGATCATCCGCATCTACGTCATCCAGACCTTGATGCTGGGTCTGCTGGGCGGGATCGCGGGCGTGCTGCTCGGGCGCGCCGTCGAGGAAGTGTTCCCGTCGCTAATCAACAAGATTTTCGAAATCAAAGCAACCACCGGCTGGCACTTCGATGCTGCCATTCAAGGCATTTCGGTTGGATTGCTCACCACTCTGCTGTTCACGCTGCCGCCGCTCGTTGCGATCCGCAAAATCCGCCCGGCGATCATTTTGCGCCGCGGCATGGCCGATACGAAGCTCCCGTTCCGCGGCCGGATCTCAGCCTTGCGCGAAGCCGTGGTGCTGGGCGGCATCATCCTGGTGGGTCTGGGCGGGATCGCCGCCTGGCTGGCCGGATCCGCGCGGGTCGGCGGATATTTCGCCGGCGGGCTCTTCTTCAGCCTTCTTGCGCTGACCGGGGTCGCGGCACTGTTGCTGCGGCTGCTCCGCATCTTCCTGCGCCGTTCCCCGATTCGTCTGCCGTCACTCGTGCGGCAGGGCTTCGCGAATCTGTATCGCCAGGGCAACCAGGCCCAATCCATCCTGGTCGCCATGGGACTGGGCGTGATGTTCACGCTGAGCGTCTATTTGATCCAGAACTCGCTGGTCAATGAAATTATCCAGACGGCTCCGCCGGGCGTGCCCAATGTGTATCTGGTGGGTGTCACGCTAGAGCAAACTACGCCGCTAAAGCAGCTTATCGCCAGTCAGGAGGGCGTCCTTACGGCGCCGCAGCTTTCGCCCTCTGTTGCCGCCCGGCTTGTCCGGATCAACGGGGAGGAAGTAGCCTCGCGTCCCATGAAGGGTTTTTCCCGCCGTTATCTGAACACCCGCTCGGTCACATGGGAAAGCGATCGGCCCGACAACATCCGCGTTATCGACGGAACCTGGTGGAAACGGGACGCGACCGAACCAGTGGTCTCGGTCGAAGAGGACGCCGCCAAGACTCTGGACATCCATCCCGGTTCCAGGATCGAGATGGAAGTGTCAGGCCGGACGGTCCAAGCCCGTGTAGTCGCGTTGCACCGCTACGAGGCTGCGCGGATGGCCCCGTCCGACTTCGTGTTCAATGAGCCTGCTCTGGCGGGATTGCCGGTGGTGTTCTACGGCGGCGTGCGCATGAAACCTTCCGAGGCCGGAGCGCTCCAGCGCGTAATATTCAACAAATACCCGACGGTCACCGTGGTCAACGTCGCCGACGTGCTTCAAACCGTTCAGCAGATCATCGATCAGATCGCGCTGGTGATCCGTTTCCTGTCGGCCTTTGCCATCGTAGCCGGAGCCATTATTCTGGCCGCGAGCGTCGCTGGAACGCGTTTCCGGCGCATTCGTGAAGTGGTGATCCTCAAAACCCTCGGCGGCACGCGGCGCCACATTGCCCGGATGTTTTCCATCGAATTCCTGACTCTGGGCGCTGTGGCGGGACTCATGGGCGGCCTGCTCGCCAGCGCGTTCTCGCGAGTTCTGCTGACGCGCCTGCTGGATGCCAAATTCGAGCTCGATGCCCGCGCGATTCTGGTCTGCGTGGCACTGACGGCTCTGCTGGCGAACGCGGCGGGCTGGTTCGCCAGCGTCCGCATCCTGCGCCAAAAGCCCCTGGAAGTCCTGCGCGAAGAGTAGCTACGCCGGTTCTCTCCGCTCCCTCACCAAGTCCTCCAAATCCTCGATCTTTTCGGTGAGCTGGTGCAGCTTGCGGGACACTCCCTGGATCTCAGACTCGGCCCGGCGGTTCACGTCGAAATCCAGCTCGCCCCGCAGCCGATCCTTCGTATCCTGCCGATTCTGGCTCATCATGATGACCGGCGCCTGTACCGCGGCCAGCATCGAAAGAAACAGGTTCAGGAGTATGAACGGGTAGGGGTCCCAGGCCGATCCCCGCAGCGCGACGTTGATCGCGGTGTAGACTGCCAGCGTTAGTCCGAACGCGATGATGAACGTCCAGGATCCTCCGAAGCGCGCCACCCCGTCGGCGATGCGCTCGCCAAAGGTGGCCTCCTGTTCGATTACTTCATTGGGGTTCCGCATGGAGCGGACGCGGACCAGTTGATGCGCGGCGTGATACTGGCGGCCAAGCACCGAGAGCATGTCCATGCCCGCGTGCGGCTTTCTTTGGATCAGTTCGAAGATATCGTCGCGATCCACCTCCAC
Organism: Bryobacterales bacterium; assembly: GCA_025463005.1. Lineage (GTDB taxonomy): Bacteria > Acidobacteriota > Terriglobia > Bryobacterales > Bryobacteraceae > Palsa-187. The sequence goes on from JAOAPR010000005.1 coordinate 31,384, forward strand.
GCACACCGTTTCCTCCAAGGCGATTGCGCCTGTTTCATGCGGTGTCTGCTGCAGCATGGAGGCGAATCCGAAGAAGTCGCCCGCGCCGGGCTCTTCCAGCACCACCTCCTGCTGATCGGCGTCGACGGTGGTCACCTTCACTTTGCCCGATACCACCACGTAGGCCCGCCCACCCGGCTCGCCCATTTTGTAGATGCGCTGGCGCGGCGCAAACGTCTTCAGCTCCACTTTGGTCGCCAAAAGCGCGGTTTCATCGTCGTCGAGCAATGCGAACAGTGGAACCTTCTTGAGCACGTCCGGATGACAAGCCATGAACAAAATTAAATCACACGTTAAGCGCCGGTTAATATTGACCTGCGTCCAATAGGGTGAAGGCGAGTCACTCGCTAGACAAAAAGGAAGGTAGCTATCATGAAAACACTCACCAGCTTGCTTGTAGGCGGAGCTTTGATGCTCGGCACGGCGATGGCTCAGGACGCCCCGAAATCGGCGACTCCCGCCGGCCCGGCCGCCCAGAACCAGACGACGCCCAAGGTAAAGAAGCACCGCAAACACAAGAAGGACAAGACGGCGAAACCGGCCGTTACCCCTTCTAACGCTGTTCCCAAGAAGTAAGTAGGAGCGGTACTATTGCCGAGCCCCGGCCATTTCCCGGGGCTCGCGTGTCATTTTTTCGGTGCTGCTCGAAATTCTTTGTCCGTTACTTCCTCACCCCACGTAATTCCCCCGCGCGTAACGTTGTACTGAACTCCCCCTTTGTCCGGCGCCGCTCCATGCCAGTGCACTACACCCGGACCCGCGTAAATAGTCTCACCCGCCTTTAGTTCGATCACAGGCCCGCCCTTCACCTGCGTGTGGGCGACGCCTTCCTCCACCAGAATGATCTGGCCGCCTTCGTGGCTGTGCCACTTGGTCCGTGACCCCGGGTCGAAACGGAAATGGGCGATGGTCGCCTTGGTGCCCTCGTCCAACTTTGTTACGGTTCCGCCCGTGAAATTGGGGTTCTGTTTTTCCTGGGCGTACATGATCCAAAACCCAGCAAAGGTGCTGAGAACCACGCACAGCGTGTAAACCTTACGCATCCTTCGAGCCTCCCTCGTGGGAGTCTAACACGGCCTCCGCTCTTATTTGGAGCTCAGAACGAAAGAATTGCCGTCGATGTCCTTGAAGATGGCAAACGTTCCCCAGGCTGCCCGTGCGGGTTCCCGAACGATTTCGACGCCTTTGCTCTTGAGCTCCCCTACAGTGCCTTCTACGTCGTCCGCCCAAAACGTCACGTTCATGAAGTTTCCAGGCTGCAGACTGTTGGTGGGATTGAACAGAACGATCCGGGTTTCTGCGCCCGAAATGCCCAGCTCGATCCAGCGTTGCTTATCGTCGAATGGCTGGTCGGTGACCACGCGAAACCCGAGCTTCTCGGTGTAGAAAGCCAGCGCGCGATCCTGATCGGTGACGGGAATACTCGCAAACTTGACGCCGCGAATCATGTGCATCTCCTTCGTATCGGCCATTCTGATCGAGTCTTGCCGCAATTGCAAGTCTCTATGGGGTTTGACACTATAGTGCCGTGCAGCATATCCCGTTTGACGAATATGTGATCGATGTTCTGCTGCCTGACCTGACGCGGCACGACCGGGCACCGACGGCTTTCCTGGTCTACATCGTTCTATGGACGGCGCTGTTCCGCGGGGAGCAGAAGCACGTGGCGCTGAGTCTCCGGCAACTGGCCGAGTGCACCGGATTGTCGAAATCGGCGGTGCAGGCGGCTATCCGGCTGCTGAAGCGGCGAGGCTTGATTAAAGTCTCCAAATCCGCCGCCACGGCCGTTCCGCAGTATGAGCTGGTTCGTCATTGGGTGCGGCGGCGTGTCCCGCGATAGACTATGAGAGAATTCTGGAATTAGGGAAGGGGAGAGTGCGATGCCGTTATACGACTTTCAATGCTTGGACTGCGGGGAGCGTTTTGAGGCTCTCGTACTGAAGACGGCCGCATCCTGCCCGAGCTGCCAGAGCGCGCGCCTGGAGCAGCTTCTATCGGGGTTCAGCGTGAGCTCGGAATCCACCCGCGATTCCAATTTGAGCGCTGCTAAGCGCAAGCACGCTAAAGTTCATCGCGATTATTCCATGGACATGCACAACGCCGAGAAGAACCATCACCACTAGATCTGCTATTTCTTCCCGGAGTCCTGGTAATCCGGAATCTTGATGCGGCCTTCGATCAGGCCCCTGTTGTTTTCTTCGCAGGAATACTCCTGAATCTCCCAGTCCGGGCGAAGCGTGAAGGTGCGATTGCTGACGATCGGCTTGGTGTACGTCTTCGGATCGTCATAGGTCACTTGGTATGCGATGTGGCCCAAGTCGCTCCGCGTAAAGCGCTCGATCATGTGAAGCTGATCGCTGTGGGGATGCCCGTTGGTGTCCAGCCGGGTAAATCCGTTGAAGTTCGTGGTGTCGACCACCATCGTGTCTCCGTCCCAATGGCCCACTGATTCGCCGAACCAGGTAGGGACTTTCTTGGGATTGTGCGCACGGCCGTCGATCGGGAACACCTTGAACCAGCTATTTTGCTCGTACAGAAATGCCATGGACGTAGGCGTCAGCATGATCTGAATGGGATCGGGCGAACCCATCGCGCGTGAATGGCCAAAGGGCAAACAAGCACCCGTGTAATCGCCTTCTTCGGCGTTGTAGGTATCGAACTGCTTCTTGCCCCATTCGGTGTATGGCAGCGGGCCACCGGTCGCGCGTTCAATATCGGGCACATAGGGCCTTGCCCAGACGCCGTTCAGGTCGAGCGTTCCCCAAGGGGTCTTCGGTGCGGGACCTTCGGGCGGCTGATATCCGCCACGACCCCCGCCCTTGCCGCCCCCTTTACCTGCTCCGGGGCCACCTTGCGGCTGCTGGGCGATCAAAGCGGCGGAGACCAAACATGCGGCCGCGGCAAACATCAGGCGGTATTTCATACGGGATCTCCTGTTTATAACGGATCGCCTAGCGGGCGCCTTCGGTCTGGCTGAGCACGGTGCGGCCATCCTTGGCTTTCACGGTACGCGTACTGCAAATGTTGGTGCCTTTTTTCGACAGGATGCCGTCCAGGACGATCTCGTCGCCTAATTTCACGGAATCCTGCGTAAATCCCGCGCGCGTCATGGCATTGGGCGAGCCCAGCTCGCATTCCCACTTGTCGACGCCGCCATTGGCGTTCTTCACGTCCATGTAGATCCAGGCGTGGGGATTGCGCCAATCGAGCTTTGTAAGCGTGCCGGTCAGCGATATAGGTTTCTTCTGGTCGAACTCCGCGGCCAGCGAGTGATGGGCCCAGAGTGAGGTTGTTCCCAATAAGCCCAGGCAGAAGGTGAGCGTAATAAGGCGTATTTTCATTGTGTGCGTCTCCAGGAACGAATCTCCCTTACTTCAACATGTTCGGGAGCCTTTTCGCAAGTCCTAGAAATCAATCGACCCCAGCACCTCCGACGGCTTCTTGTCGAACGCCCGGCAGATCGCCAGGAAGCTTTCGATACTGGGCAGGTTGGTCCCACGCTCGATCGCGCTGATCTGGGACACGCTCAGCTTGGTTTCCGCCGCCAGCTCTTTCAGCGACCAGTCTCGAGCCACGCGCATCAGCTTGATCGCATGCCCCAGCCGCTGCCGCAGCCGGTCTTGCGCGGTTTGCCCTAACCCGAACGCCTCGATCGCATTCTTCAGGACCTGCCGCAATTGCGCCAGCGAAAACGGCTTCGACAGGTAGTCGAACACCTTCAGCTTGAAGGTCGCCCGCATATCTTCAAGCGACGGGTATCCCGTGATCACGATCACGCACAGCCCCGGCCATCGCGTCAGCAACTGCTCCAGGACCTTGTCGCCGGTCACGTCGCCCATTTTCATGTCCAGCAGCACGATGTCGGGCAGGCGCTCTTCGCAACCTACGAAAAACTCGGCTGCGTTACCGAACGTGCGGACCGTGTAGGCGCGTTCGTCTTTGAGGAAATCCTCCAGGTATGTGCGGAAATCGAGATCGTCGTCCAATACCGCGATATTCGCCAGCGTTTGTGCCGTGGTGTCCAACAACGCCCCAGGATACCCAAGTAATGATACTCAAGTAATGACACTCAAGTCGCCTTGACCGTTCGGCCCTTCCACTCAATGTGCCGATCGGCCAGCGCGCTGATCAGGCCGTGCATCAGGACCGGAAGCGCGGCATAGACGGCCAGTGGAGCAAGCAGCACGCGCAGCCCGTTTCCATACCAGGGGCGAAGTTGCAACAGCACCAGCAAAACTAGCGCGGCTGGAGCAACCCGATGGCCCGTGAACCACAGCCACGCAGCCAGCGGAAGCCAGAGCGCGGCGCACAGAGCGGTCAGCAGGATGGTCAGACTGGTCGAGGGCTTCACCTGGACGAACCGGAACGCATTGCGTTCGATCCCCTTCCAGGCGCCCTTCCAGCCCGCATAGCTGCGCACGTGCCCCAGGCCCGCGGATCGCGCGACCCCAAAGCCCATTCGATGCCTTTGCGCCAGCAGCGCCAGCTTCACGTCTTCGGCCAGGTATTTCCAGACGGCAGCATGACCGCCGATAAACTCGTACGCTTCCCGGCGCGCCAGCACACACTGGCCATTGAATATTGCTGCTGGATCCTGCTGGAGGCTTGCTCCGCTGAAAAACAGGGCGGCTGTGTACGGCTCGAGCAGGTGTTCGGTAAGGCTCTCGGGTCGTGGCGTGAGGTGTACCGATAGGAGCGCCAGGCCGGAATCGTCGGCGCATTTGACCACCGAGTCCAGGAACCCTTTCTGGTAGCGCGTATCGGCATCCGCGAACAGAATCCAGCGCGATGTGAGGATTCGCGCGCCGGCCATGCACGCGTTCGCTTTTCCCAACGCACCTTTGATTAGCGGCGGAGCTTCCAGGACGCCCGCTCCGGCCCCGCGAGCTTCCTCGGCCGTTCTGTCGCTGGAATGGTCGTCGACCACGATCACGGTATCGGGCGGAAAGCTCTCGACTGCGCCGCGCACCACGCCTTCTTCATTGCGTGCAGGGATCACCACCATGCAGTCCGGAGGCGTTTCGCTGGCTGGAACGGCCGGCAGCAGCGGAAGCTGCAAATAGTGTCTCCTGGCTCGGTGAAACAGGAGCGAGGTCACTATGGCGAAAGCACAGGCGGCTGCCGTACTCGGAGTGGCTATCCATTGCCCGCCCCACGTTAAGAACCCTTCCCAGGCCATCCATGGGCTGCTGACCACTTCAGGGCGATGATATCACGGCCGACTGCGTGTGATTCGTCCGATTTCGATACAGTCCTGCCTGCCGTTGGCCAACGCCGGTACGCCATCGATCCAGTCGGGAAGCGCTGGATCGCCCGCCTCACATGCCGCCTTCACTCGCGTCGATACAGCCTCCCAGAAACCAAGGTTGTGCTGGAGCGCCACGAAATGAAACAGAAGAATGATCGCGGCTAAGGTGTAGCCGGTGCGCGCCGGAACGCCGTCGAGCGCCAGCGCGAGCAGAATCGCAAACCAGACCGACGGCAAATACCAGACCCGTGACCCTGCCAGTGTTGGCGATCCGGCCAGCAACGATAGCACCGGGATTACGCAGATCAGAATCGCCGCCGCCGCGGGCCACAGCGGCCGCGCTGGTCGCGATCGCAGCGCCAGCCAAATGAGCGCGCCCATATATGCCACCGCGAGCAAAGCCAAGAGCAGGGAAGGGTCCGCGCTCCAGTTAAGCGGAAAGTACAGCGCGTTCCAAAGCCGGACTGCGACCGCCTTCAGCGTTGAACCAAAGCCGAGCGTGAAGGCCGCGGGCCGCCCTGTCGCGAGATTGGTGTAGCCTCCGATTCCTCCGAACAGGCTCCATCGGTAGGCGAACAGAACCGTCGCGAGGACGAAATACGGAACAGTCCAGCGCAGAGGCTGGCGTTTCCACAGTGCGTATCCGGCAACAAGCAGGGGGAAAATAAATGCGGCTTCTTTGCTAAACGCCGCTAGCGCGAAGCAGGTGAGTGCGGCACCGTGTAGCGTAGTCCTCTTGCCGGCCATGGTGAAAAGCAGAAGTCCGGCCAGGAGAAAGAACGTGGCCACAAGGTCGAAACGCCCGGCAATCCAGACCGCGGCCTCGGGGTGCGCCCCATGGATTGCGAACAGCGCTCCCGCGAATCCGGCCGCCAGGGCCGATGCTCCCAGCCGCCGGGCCATGAACAGCACCAGCACCGAATTCACCGCGTGAATCGCCAGCGCCGAAGCGTGCCACAACGCCGCATTCATGCCACTCAGCTTGGCAGTCAGGGCTAGCGAGACCAAGCCCACAGGGCGGAAAAAGCCGTCGCCTCCGCCGTGTGTGATCGAATAACGGAACATCGCTGACGTCCATTCGTTGGCGATCCTCACTTCGGGAAAATCGTCGGAGAGGAAGTAAATCCCAAGCGCCCTTCGTAACGCGACGATGCTGATGGCGGCAACACCCAATGCCAAGAGCAGCACGCCCGGCTTTCTCCAGGCCGCATCGTGATTTTTCGCCACCCGTGTCAGCAGCAGGAGTGTCACGGCCAGTCCGAAAAATCCCCCTGGGTTGAGCGGCGTCGTAACCACCAGCAGACCGAACTGGAACGGACCGAAGATCATCCGTCCGGCGATGATCACAGCCATTACCGCGGCGAGCGCGAGCAGAGCGATACGAATCGATCTCAAGGTCCTATAATAGTGCGAATGATCAGAGTCAACGTGCTTTATCCTGACAACGCAAGCGCCACTTTTGACATGGATTACTACATGGGCAAACACATTCCCATGGTGCGGCAGAAGCTGGGCGCGGCGTTAAAAGGCCTGACTATAGACCGAGGGTTAAGCGGCGCGCAACCTGGAACGCAGGCCCCTTATCGAGTGATTTTGGCGTTGGAGTTCGATTCGGTCGAAGCTTTTGAGCACGCGTTCGGGCCAGTAGCGGGCGAGATCCAGGGCGACATTCCCCGCTACACCAACATCGCACCGACGATTCAGATCAGTGAAGTAAAGATGTAGGAAGCCTTGACGTATTCGATACTTCCATTATCATGGAAGTATCGAATGGCCTCCGCGAAAACAAGCACTAAAGACATCGCCCGCTTCGCCGACATGTTCACGGCTTTGGGCGCCGAGCCCCGGCTGCGGATCATGCGGCTGCTGCTCTCGGCCCACCCTGACGGCCTGGTGGTGGGCGAGATCCAGGCGGAGATGGATACCTCCGCGTCGACGCTCTCGCATCATCTGGACAAGCTGAAAAATGAGGATCTGGTCAACGTCAGCCGCGAAGGTACGTTCCTGCGCTGTAGGGCGAACACGGACGCATTGCAGGAGTTGCTGTCCTTCCTGTATGCCGAGTGCTGCACTCGCAACCAAGCCATCGAACCGGAGCGGATCATCCAGATCTGTAAATAAATATGGAAAACATCAAGGATGTCGTGCGCGAGAAGTACGCAGAAGCGGCTCTGCGGGTACAGACCGGCGGAAGTTCCTGCTGCGGCGCCGGACCAGCTACAGAGTGTTCCGATCCCATCACCAGCAATCTTTACGAGCGCGGGCAGACTGCCGAGCTTCCTGAGGCCGCGGTGCTGGCTTCGCTCGGCTGCGGGAATCCCACGGCGCTGGCGGAGCTTCATCCGGGCGAAACCGTTTTGGACCTGGGGTCCGGCGGAGGCATCGACGTCCTGCTATCGGGACGCCGGGTCGGGCCGACCGGCAAAGCCTATGGCGTGGACATGACGGACGAGATGCTGGCTCTGGCGAACGAGAACAAGCTCCAAGCCGGCGTGGAGAACGTCGAATTTCTGAAAGGCGAGATCGAGAATATCCCGCTGCCTGACAATTCCATCGACGTAATCATTTCCAACTGCGTCATCAATCTTTCCGCGAACAAGGACCGGGTGCTGCGGGAGGCGTTTCGCGTTCTCAAACCAGGTGGCCGTCTGGCTGTCTCCGACGTCGTTACCAGGGGCGAAATACCGCCCGACGTGCGCCACAGCGTGCTGCTGTGGGTGGGCTGCGTGGCCGGAGCTTTGGAGGAAAACGAGTACCGGAACAAGCTCGGGGCAGCAGGATTCGTAAAGGTGGAAGTGGAACCGACCCGTATCTACCGCGTGGACGACGCCCGCGAGTTTCTGGCAGCCGGCGGCGTTGACGTGGATGCGATCGCTCCCGTAGTCGATGGAAAAATCATGAGCGCATTTGTGAGGGCAGTGAAGCCGGCCGGGAAAGGCGTCTGATGCGGGCGCGGGCCATGGTCGCGGAAGCAACCGGTACAGCGTTCCTGGTTGCAGCCGTGGTCGGCTCCGGAATTATGGGCGAGCGGCTGGCCGGTGGCAACATTGCAATCGCTTTGCTGGCGAACACGATCGCGACGGGAGCCGCCCTGGTGGCTCTCATCCTGACATTCGGTCCGATCTCCGGAGCGCACTTCAATCCTGCCGTTACTTTGGTGGAAGCGTGGCGCGGCGCGATCGCATGGCGGTACGTTCCCGGGTATATCGCTGCGCAGTTCGGCGGAGCAGTGGCGGGCGTCGCCTGCGCGCACCTGATGTTCGGAGAGGCGCTGTTCACGGCGTCGCGGCACATTCGTTCGGGCGGCGGGCAACTATTCAGCGAGTTCGTCGCGACCTTCGGTCTTCTCGCTGTGATTCGAAGCTGCGTCTGGTTCCGATCGTCCGACGCTCCCTATGCCGTGGGCGCCTACATCACGGGCGCGTATTGGTTCACTGCCTCGACGTCGTTTGCGAATCCCGCGGTCACGCTGGCACGCGCCCTGACACCCACGTTTTCCGGCATCCGACCCGCCGATGTTCCAGGCTTCATAGCCGCTCAATTGTGTGGCGCGATCGCCGCCGCGGCGCTGTTCGCATGGCTGATCCCCGCCGGCGCGGTTCGGTCAGAACTGATCAAATGAACGAACGTCAGCGCATTCTGTTCCTCTGCACCGGCAACTCCGCGAGAAGCCAAATAGCCGAAGGGCTGCTGCGGCACGAGGCGGGAGAACACTTTGACGTATTCTCCGCCGGCACGCGGCCCAGCCTGGTCCGTCCCGAGGCAATCGCGGTGATGAACGAGATCGGCATCGATATTTCCGGGCAGCGCTCGAAGTCCGTCGACGAGTTCCGCGGACAGGCTCTGGATGTAGTCGTCACCGTGTGCGATCACGCCAATGAGTCATGCCCGGTCTTTCCCGGTAACACTCTCCGGCTGCACTGGCCCTTTGAGGATCCGGCATCGGTCGAAGGCACAGAGGAGCAGCGGAAAGACGCGTTTCGCAAGACTCGCGACCGCATTCACGGCCGGATCATGGTGTTCTTGGGCGAAGGCAGAGCTTAAGGGAATGGTGGAGGCGGCGTCCCGCTGGCGGGAGAGAGAGAGTTCACTCTCTCCCAGGTGTGGGCTCCGTCCAAAATCGCTAACGCAGGGTCACTGTGTAATGTAGTAGCCGGAGAGATCCATACGACATCCATGCGGTGCGAAGTTATCATTGATCCCCACCGAGTGACCCGCGGCGACAAGAATGTGCGTTTGCTGGGCGAGTAACGAGAAGACTCCGGCCTCAAGGGTTCCCACGCGAAAGCTAAACGTGGCGATCGGAGCGCCGCCCGAAACGTCTTGAAGACCGAGATTAAAGCTCCCGATACCGGTACAGAAGCCGCTCAGTTCAGTCACCGCCAGCGCTCGCACCGATTGGCCGCCGATCGTGGTGGGCACCGCAAACTGAGGTACCGATGAAGTGAGAGATCCCGAGAACGGAAAGCTTCCCGGCGCGTTCGTCAGGACGGCCTGCAGGGACGGCAGAGTACCAATGTTAACGGTTCCGCTTACGGTTTGCGTCGCCGGAAAATTGGTCACACCTACGTTTTGCGTGGCCGGGAAATTGGTCACACCTACGTTTTGCGTGGCCGGAAAATTGGTAACACTCACTGGCAGCGTGGTGCTGCCCAGGTTGCTAACAGTCACTGTGCCGTTTACACCTATCGGCTGATTGACTATGCTTACGGGCGCCGAGCCCTGTACGGCGCCGGCGGGCGTGTTGGGCTGTGCGCCGATGGGATGACTAATGAGCGCGGCCACGACTACGGCAAGGATTAGCGTCGCGACGGCTGGCAGAAGTTTGCGAAATTTCATGATGAGAGAACGTAAGTATAAGTTTCACCGCATGGAATGTCAAGGCACAATCAGAGCCGGGCTGGTACTAGTCTGCAGGGGCGCTGGCGTGGTTCTAGGACCTCGCGTACCCCAGACAACTGGCCGGCCGCAAGCCTCACTACGTCATAGATACCTGCCCGACGCTCCAGCGCCGGCTGGATCACTGCGACCCGCACTGGATGTGGTAGTCACGGTTTGCGATCACGCCAAGGAATCGTGCCCGCTCTTTTCCGGCAATACTCTCCGGCTGCACTGGCCCTTTGAAGACCCGGCTTTGATCGAAGGCACGGAGGAGCAGCGGAAGTACGCGTTTCGCAAAACTCGCGACCGCATTCGCGGCCGGATCATGGTCTTCTTGGGCGAAGGTAGGGCTTGATGCTTCGGTGAAGCCGCCCAGGGCGGCTACCTAATTAAGCACTCAGGGAAGTGAAGGGGGTAGCATGTCACCGGCACTGATGTTTCCGGAACGACCGCAGCGAGCGTCCGTACTGCGTCCAGTCCACCGCCGGCGCCGTCCCCATGGCCCGCAGCCGCTCCAGTAGACGCAGGATAAAGAAGATCAGGGACTCCTCCGGCAGGCTCACGCGCACCGAGCGGCCGTACTCGAACGCTCCGTGTTCTAAGCAGCACCCCAAGTCGAGTTGCCCGTGCTTCTTGTTCTCCGTCACGGCCGGAGTAATGTTGGCCGCGAAGGTTGCCTCGCTCCACACCGAGCTTGCGGCCAGCAAGCCGCCGAGAATTGGATTCGGGCGGACGGCCGAACACCGCTTACCTGCGCTGATCACCGTCGCCGACGTCCGGTGGAGCGCTCGTACCGATGCGACCTTCGCCGCGGCGTCCCGCACCAGCGGACGCGACATGCTGGGCTTGACCTCGAAGACCGCGTAGACGCTCTCCGCGGGAATGTGGACCGCGCTTTCCTGAGGGAACAAGAGCGGTGAATAGAAATGGTCGTAGATCGCAATGTCGATCTGCCGGGAGCGGTTGCCCCGCGAGTCGATCACGAAGGCCGAGGACGCCCGGTAGCGCTTGGGAAGATATCGCTCAAATAACGCGATCCAGTGCCGCTCGGTGGCCGCTCCCGCCGTCGGTCCATGTTCGATCAGCCCACCCATCGCCAGCTGAGCGAGCATCTCCTGCTGGGCGCGGTGAAACAGCTCGCCCAGATCCAGGCGGCCGGAATCGGGAGGTCGGGACATATTGCAGCCCGAGAGTAGCGCGCTGCAGGATTTGACAGCGCCGCACGCGAAGCGTAATTTGCTGAAGGGAAACGCCGGTGGCTAGGCCGCCAGTTCCGTGACGCCGTGCGCCGCAGCCGCGGAACAACGCGTTTTCGACGGTGCGATACTCCGGAGATGGAAGTAGGGCTCTTTCCCAACCCGTACAGGCCCGGAATTGGCCTGCGACCGCGCCGCGAAGGGCAGCGCCCCCTTCTGCCACAGCACGCCCGCCACTGTCCGGTGCTCGAAGCCGGAAGCAGCGCAGGCTTCCTTGTCCATCCTCCGCTCGCTGAAAAAGAGACCTTTCAAGTCGCGTATGAGGGGGAGGGCCGTTATCAGTTGGTCTACTCGGTGAACACCAAAGGAACCAACTGGGATCCGATCTTTACCGTGACGTATCTGCTGCCGATGGGCGGGATCGGCGCCACCAAACGCGAAATCAAGATGCACATCCAGGACACGCCGGAAACCCGTGAGATCGCCCACGTGATGCCTGGCATGTTCATCTCTCAGGACGACATGGGGACACCGGCCGGTGCCGTGACTCTGCGGGGAGCGTGGAACTTCCAGACTCCGCCCGGCTGGGACACGGTCTACACTCCGGTCTTCAACATGATCGAGCGGCCCTTCGCGCCGATGCTGGTGATCCGCGTCGAGACCGATTGGCACGTTCACGACTCCGAGTTCCGCTACGTCCTCCAGCCGGGCGAAACGATTTCTGCGTCCCACAGCATGCCGATCGGGCAGGTGATCTTTGTGCCACGAGAAGAGATCACTTTCCGCGACGGCACGGAAGAGGAGATCGGCGCGCGACATCAAACCGCTCAGGCGTTCTACAACGAAAAAGCGAAAGTGAAGGTGAAGGCGCCCTACGGATTGGAATACAGCCCGCACTATCAGAACACCAGCCGTCAGAAGAAGGTGACTGCCAAACCGCGTGGCGAGGACGCAGCGGGCGATCCCACAGCTTAAGCAGAACGCTGTCGGGAGGTCGGGAATGGTCTAGCGGATCGATCACCGTTTGCGCTTGCTTGGGGGACCGATGTAGTGGAATCGACGAGGTAAACGTTCTCGCCCTTGCCGTGCTTCGCGACCTTCAGTAGATCGACCAGGCCCAAGAATCCCGACTCTCTCGCCAACTCTGGAGTAATTTCAAAAAGGCCCATCGGTTCGATGGAATCTATCTCGATCTCACCTTCCTCCATGCGATAGCGGGAGCCCACTTTTACGCGCGGACTCTGCCAGATTCGGACGCTGCAAGTGATTTCTCCACGACGTACTCCCTCGCGAAGACGCTTGGTGAATACCATAAGGAGAGTCTACAATCCGTGGCAGATGTGACGCGGGGGAATCGGGGACAGACGGGACTAAATTCCTGACCCTCATGCATGCGCAGTAGAAACCGGCGTTGCTCCAGCGAGCCTGGCTTCGCGTTTTTCCAGTGCCGCGATAGCCTCGGCGCTTTCCAAGACTGCGGCAGCACTTCGCGCTGATTCACGGCTGTCGGGTGTCATCTTAGAGTATTCCGCCAGCAGTCGGTTCCGTGCGCGTTTTGCCTAAACCTTCATCCTCACTTTCCATTGCTGTAATCAATGTCGAAGACAGAGCGCCAGCCTTCGTTCAGAGGCTGATAAGGACCCGGAGCGCAGAAGGCAACTCCCGCAACCAGCATCCGGCGGCCAGAGTTCAAGTAACCGAACTCTTAAACGACGGAACGTATTGGGACGTTAATCTCGGCTCGCTAGTGACTATTTCTTTCTCAACCACTCTCGGAGCTTTTCGGGGAGCTGACCTTCATTGATACCTTGCTCGACGAGAGCCAATAGATCAGCCTTGAGAATCTGGCCGACTTCCCCTTCTTGCAAAATCCCTCTCGTAAGCGCTATGAGTTTGTTTCCCGAGAGAATTAAGTCACGATGCAGCGGATTCACGGCATCATCCGCTGTTTTTCCCACTACCTCCTCCATCTCAATGCCAGCGTCTTCCAAAACTTTTGAGCTGAAGACTACGTAGGCGACGTGGTCAGGTTTTAGCGAGCCAACAGTTATTGCTCTAATCACCCGATGGAGATTGGATCTGTCATCTGCGATCACGTATACGGAAAGCTTATTGCCACTCGTCTTCAGGTCTCCGACGGGATCAGCTGGCACATCGCCCTGGGCAAGATACGGAGCCGCATCTGCCTTGATCCAACGATAGTGTTTCCCTACGTTTCGCAAGAGCAGTGGCATATCACCGATTGCGCCCCAATTGAGTAAGGACTTGGTCAATCAATACCTGTAGCTCATGTACTCGTTCCGCAGTCCGCGCTTCACTCAGAAGACTAGTGGCGCGTGGATCGTCTAAAGTCGCAAAACCCAAGATCGCCCCATCGCGGACTCTCGGCGATTGGCTTCTCAAGGAGTCCTTAAGAATCTGCCAGCGACGAGATAGCGTTGACTCGTCGCTAACGTCGGCTACGCGTCGGAGTGTTTCCGACGCTACGTCTGGGCTTGCTTTTGCGGAAAATAGATACTCAGCAATCGCCTCTAACGCATCCCGCCCGTGTCGGTGAAGCATCTGCAACAGCTTTCGCGAGAACTCGCTCTCGACACCGTCTTGGAAAAATTCATATGAACCGCCCTCCAGAAGCTCGTAGATCTCATGGACCAACTCAGGGTCGGCCTCGTGAGCCGTTGTGCTGCTTTCTGCGATAGTCCTTCGTCTCCCCAACATGTACTGTTCCGATACTATGTCGGGCTCCAACGCCGTCGCGGCACCCAAAATAATCTTCGCCATGATGGGTCCTCCGACAGAGTGTCTGGCCAAAAACCTCCGCGAGGGCTGGCGAGTGCTACCCGACGCAGGTGGCGTGATGTCGCTTGTGTTTGTCGAAGACAGAATTTCTTCTGGCTTTGGAGGCATTAACGGATGATTCCCTCTGTAGAGATTGCCTTCGCTTGACCCACAAGCTCACGGCATATATCTGCGAGACGAGGTCTTGGAAGAGCTCCCGTGAAAGTACCTATTGTGTTCACATCCAATTCCAAGCGGATAAAGGTATCTTGAAGTTGCGGATGTGTGTGCGTCGCACCTTCCGCGAGACTGAGGTTAACCATTACAAAGCCGTGAGCAGCGACGCTCCACTTGTTCAATCGGTTCAGTCTTAGATTTGGGATTCCTGTGGTGCTTTCGATGGTAGGCGGATTGATCTGGAGAAGGAAATCGGAAGATCCTTGTTCAATCTGAACAGGGATATAGTCGGCGAGCTGATCGTATCCTGCTTGACGGCTTCCGACTGGATGCTGAAGAACTGTACCGAACGCTATTCTTGTTATCTCTGGCACATCGTTCGCCGTTAGCCACCTCGTAATGAGTGCATTGAACTGGTCCATTAGTTCAAAGGCCACTCCAGGTATCACGAATTCGGGAGGTTGCGTCGCGAGGTCCACTTCCGGAACTCCCAATAGCCAGTCGATTCTATCTGGTTCCAGCCTTAGCGCTAGGCTTCCTGGGCCATATGCACCCTTCACAAATGCTGACGCCCGCTTAGGATTCGAGGTTGTTTCGTCGGGTTCGGCACCCTCGGTGGCCATTCCCCACCACTCTGTAGAACGAGACATTTCGCCCGGCAGCGGGAAAAACGTAAATCGAAGCTGCTCAGCGAACCATTGCTCAGGAGGAAATTTGGCCATGGGGAGAATTTACTACTTCTAGGTTAACTAATCGCCTGAGTCTTTGGATCGTCTGGACTTGCCAAATCCAACAGGCTTCATATAGTTAGTGCAAACCCATGCCCCGAACAGATCCTTCCAGAAACCTAGAAGCTCATGAAGCTAATCGTCAAGCCATCGCAGGGTTGGGGCGTTCTGTGTTGTTTACCTTGCAAACAAGAAGGGACGGGTTGGCAATGATTGCCAATAGGTGAGTCGGGATGGTGGAGGCGGCGGGAGTTGAACCCGCGTCCGAGAAAGTCTACCGCGAAAGACTACGTGCGTTTCCGATTCGGTGGTTTTAGACCGCCCCGTGCGGAACCGGCAAGAGCGAGGCGGCTTAGCCTGATTGATTTCGGTTTTCAGCTCCAGGCGGAAGCCTCAGACCTATCCTGCCAAGATGACGCCCTTAGACCACCATGCAGGCCTAACGGCCCAGGGCGGCTACTTAATTAATTAAGCAGCGTATGCAAACTGCTGATTGGCAGTTGTTGTTTTCCGATCGTTTTACGGGAGCTCGGAACCCGGCACGACTTCCTACGAAAGATGCAATCCCGTCGAATCCGTTGCGCCCCCCCTTCATCATCAAGTCTACCACCCCGGGTTTTCTTACCTGAAATAGGGCGGCAGATCCTTCGATGCCCCCCGTCGCTGTCGGAGGAAAGGTAGACGCCCGTGTCGATCTTGCCTTGGATTAAACGCTGGTCCAGCAAAATTGGTACCAGTCTTTCGGAAGGTTCTGCATGGTACTGGTTGTCCGAGATATGTGTAGTATTCCGACGTGCAGGTCGTTATACTTAAGACCGAAGAACTAAGACACGTCCGGAGGAAAGTCTTTGAAACCCCTTTTTGGCCCATCGTTCTTATTGTGTGCACTGGCCGCCATGCCGGCGTCGGCTTCTATTGTGTTTGACAACTATCCCATCAACGGCACGATTATGGGCTTGCAGATCAATGGCGGGGTCCAGATCTCCGACTCATTCGTGCTGAGCTCCGCCGCAACCCTGACAGGGGTAAACTTCGGAGCTTGGAATTTCGCAGGTGACACGATAACCTCAGTGGATTGGGCCATCGGCCTTACCCCGTTCAGCTCAATCGGCACCGATCATGGCACGGCCGCTGTGACTGGCACCTTCCAATTTACGAACGCAGCCGGCTTCAATATCTACAGCGACATCTTCGCACTCCCTGGAGTTTCTCTAGGTCCGGGAACATACTACCTGACCCTTTCGAATGCGGTACTGAACGGGGGAGCAAGTGGGGCTCACGCCTTTTGGGATGAAAACGATGGGGCGGGCGTGGACGCGTGGCGAAACGACAATGGAACCGTGGCGCAACTTAGTGGCACGAACTGTGCCTTCTCACACCCCAATGCCGGCACTTGCGCGGAATCCTTTCAAATCCTGGGTACTGCGGCGGTCCCCGAACCGGGAACCATTACTCTTCTAGGCGGTGGCTTGCTGCTGCTGGGCGGTCTTGTCCGGCGCAAGCGCTAGCTCGCATTTCTCACAGGGATCGCCGGATATCTAGTAGTTAATTGAAAGCGGGCGCCTGGAAGTACCCGGGCAGTCCCTTTTTGTTTCTCGCAGGATTTCAAGAACGGCCCGGCGATCCGTTGCCGAAGTCCGCGCATATCTCTTGTCCTTCTCCGCTCCCGAAAGCACCTGCCACAGGCGCTTGTAGATCGCGTCTTTGGCCTCGGCGGGCAAAGCGTCGAATGCGTCGCTGTAGATCATGTAGCTGCATGGATAGCGCAGAAGTCTGTGTTCCAGATCCAGGTCGCGCAGCCGACGAGCTCGATGAATCCGCCGTTCATCCAGGCAACGGCAACCGAGTCGTTGAAAAAGACCGTGCGCGGATTGTGTGGCTCGATCAAAGGCGCCTGCGCATCCAGCACTTGCTGAATCGTAACCTCGATCAAGGCCAAGCCCAACTCAAGTTTGACGGTCCCTCGGGTTTACCTTCGTTCCGCGTGCCTCTTAACGATCCTGTAGCCCCCCGGATTTGTAGTAGATTGCTGGATGATCGAGCGAGGGTCCGAGCGTTTCGCTGAGCTCTGCCAAGGCGCTCACGGCGCCCAGAACGAGAAATGCGGCGCCAGCGGCTCTGGAACGCATAAAAAATAGGCCTTTTCCGGATCATGACACGGTCCTGATATCCTGTTGTTGGGAGCGTTCCTGCCGCGTTAGTGAGCGGCCTCCAAAAATTGATCCAACAGTCAATGTCATGGGACCCGACTCGATTTCGCTCCGGTGAGCAAGCTCCGGCAGGCAACTGCCATGGAGAAGCCTGAAGGGGCGCGGAGGGTTCCACCCTGTGAAGTTCGGGGTCAAATGACGGGGGTTGTAACGGCGATGGTGGTGCGTTCCTTTTATCTTGTCCGCAGCGGCCCTGTTTAAGAACAGCGTGTCTTGACCAATCTCCTCTTCATCGGCGACATTTTTGGATCGGTGGGGCGCGGCATCGTAGCCAAGCATCTGCCCGAGATCGTAGTCACCGAGAATATCCACCTGACCATCGCGAACGGCGAAAACGCCGCGGGCGGGTTCGGCATCACTCCTCAACTGGCCGACGAGATCTTCGGTTTCGGCGCGGATGTGATCACCAGCGGCAATCACATCTGGGACAAGCGCGAAATCTATGACTACCTGCCCAAGCAGCCGCGCTTGCTTCGTCCGGCGAACTACGCCCCTGAATTACCAGGATCCGGGGTGGTAGTGCTTGAAGCGAGCAACGGCGTCACATGCGCCGTGCTGAACCTGCAAGGGAGATCCTACATGCCGTCGACGGACTGCCCGTTCCGCAAAGCCGATGCGCTGCTCGCGGCGCTGCCCGCCGGAGTGAACGTGCGATTTGTAGACTTTCACGCCGAGCTGACCAGCGAAAAACAGGCCATGGGCTGGTACCTGGACGGGCGTGTTTCGGTGGTGGTCGGCACGCACACGCACGTGCCCACGGCCGATACACGAATCCTGCCCAATGGAACCGCTTACCAGACGGACGCGGGGATGACCGGTCCGTATCAGTCGGTGATCGGGGTGGACAAGGACATCATCTTGCAGAGGTTCCTCACCCAGATGCCGGTTCGCATGGAAGCCGCGCGGCATGGGGCGGAATTGCACGGCGTGATCGTCGAAGTGGATGAGTCCACCGGGCGCGCCGCGTCCATTCGCCGGATCGCTATAAGCTAAGACAGTGGCACTGAGCTTCGAACAAGCACGGGCGTGTGTGTTGCGCGAAGTGGGCGCGGCGCCGGGAGTTCTCGGCACAGAGCAGATTCCGGCGCTCGAGGCGGCCGGTCGCGTGCTCGCCGAGGAAATTACTGCGGACCGCGATTACCCTCCGTTTCCGCGCTCGGCACGCGATGGATTCGCGGTGCGTGCGGCGGATCTTCCGGGCGAGCTTCGCGTGATCGGCGAAGTGCGCGCGGGTGAGTTGTACCCCGGATCGGTAGGCATCGGAGAAGCCGTTGAAATAATGACCGGCGCGCCGCTCCCTGCAGGCGCAGACGCGGTAGTGATGATCGAGCACACGGAGCGCTCCGGCGATCGCGTGCTAATCTCGCGCTCGCTCAAAATGGGCGAGAACTTCAACGCGCAAGGAATCGAAGCAAAGAGCGGCAGCATCGTCCTTCCGGCAGGCAGGCGGCTGGGATTCGCGGAAATTGCGCTGCTGGCGATGGTGGGTCGAGAATGCGCCACCGTCTACCGTCGTCCGCGCGTCGCGATCCTGCCTACCGGAGACGAGATCGTCGAGGCGGGCCAGCGCCCGGAACCTTTCCAGATCCGTAATTCGAACGCGTGGTCAATGGCTGTCCAGGTGAGCCGGGCTGGAGGCGATCCTCAAATCCTGCCGATCGCGCGCGACAATTACGAATCGACGCGCGGGCTCATTGAACAAGGCTTGTCCCAGGATCTGCTGCTGCTGTCAGGCGGAGTCTCCGCAGGCAAGTACGATATCGTCGAGCGCGTGCTGGCTGATTTGGGTGCGCGATTCTTCTTCGACCGCGTCCTGATCCAGCCGGGACAGCCTTTGGTGTTCGGAGCGGCGCGTGGAAAGTTCTTCTTCGGTCTTCCGGGAAATCCTGCTTCGACCATGGTGACGTTTGAAGTATTCGCGCGCGCCGCGGTGGACGTACTCGGTGGAGCGAGTGAATCGCCGCTTCCCCTCCTTCAGGCGAGGTTGTCGAAAGACGTGCGGCAAAAGCCGGGACTGACGCGCTTTTTACCTGCGCAGGTGTCGCCGGACGGATCGACGGTGGCGCCGGAGCCGTGGCAGGGATCGGGCGATGTGAACTCGCTGGCCCGCGCAAACGCGTTCCTAGTGACCGAGCCGGATCGCGAAAGTTGGGCGGCGGGCGAAATGATTCGCGTGTTGCTCAAATAACAAATAATGAAGCTCTCTCATTACGACAAAAAAGGCCGCGCGAGCATGGTGGATGTCTCCGCCAAGGCGGAATCACGGCGCACCGCGACGGCGCAGGCATTCGTGAAGATCCGGCCCGCTGTACTCAAAAAGCTGCCGAAGAACCCCAAGGGCGATCCTCTGGAAGTCGCGCGCATCGCGGGAATCACCGCGGCGAAGCGAACTTCTGATCTGATTCCCATGTGCCATCCGCTGATGCTCTCGCATGTCGACGTGACCGCGGAGGTCATATCCAACGGGGGCCGCAGCGGCGTCCGCATTACGTCGAAAGTGACCACCACCGGCCAAACGGGTGTCGAAATGGAGGCACTCACCGCGGCCGCAGTCGCCGCTCTAACCGTGTACGACATGACGAAGGCGCTCGATAAAGGCATCGAGATCCGGGAACTGTACCTGGTGGAGAAAACCGGCGGTAAGTCAGGCGATTATAAACGAGCGCACAGCGCAGGGCGCGCCCTATGATGCGAGGCAAAGCCCGCGCCCGGCGTCGTTGTGCGCAATGGAAACCAACGTGATCCGAGTGGCGATTCTGACCATCAGCGATTCGGCGGTGGCCGGCACGCGCGAGGATCGTTCCGGACCGGCTGTGGCGGAAAAGGCACAGGCCCTGGGTTGGTCGATTGTGGCCCACCAAGTGCTTATTGACAATAAAGAGGAAATCGCCGCCGTCATGACTCGTCTGATCGATCAGGGACAAGCCGATGTGATACTTACCACCGGCGGCACCGGCTTAGGCCCCAGGGATGTAACGCCCGAGGCTACCAAAGCCGTAGCGGACCGGGACGTTCCGGGATTTGGAGAGCTGATGCGCACCGAAGGCCGTAAAACTACGCCGTTTGCCTCGCTTTCGCGGGGCGGAGCGGCGGCCCGTGGCAGCGGCCTGATCGTCAATTTACCTGGATCCCCCAAGGGTGCGGTAGATTCGTTAGTAGCAGTCGCGGATTTAATTCCACATGCGGTCGATTTGTTACACGGCCGCACCGAACATAAGCCAGCAACGAATAAGGCAGAGGAGGCATCGAAAAAGGTATGAGCATCCGAAACCTTATGGTGGGTTTACTGGTTGCCGGGTTGCTGGTGGCGCAAGAGCCGCAGAAGCAGCCGGAGGCGTCATCCCAGCCGGATCAAAGCGATCTGATTTTCAGGCAAGAAAACCTATTCGTCATCGCGCCGGTAACAGTTCGCGACACGAAGGGAAATATCGTCAGCGGCCTGACGCCGCTCGATTTCGAGCTGTACGACAACGGCAAGCCGCAAAAGATTACCGAAGATGTGGCATCGCATCCCATTTCGATGGTGGTTGCAGTCCAGTCCAGCGCGAACATGGAAAAACTGTTGCCGGGCATCCGCAAAATCGGGAGCCTGTTCAGCCAGCTGGTGCTGGGCGAGACCGGGGAAATCTCGGTGCTATCGTTCGATCATCGCGTTCAGACCATGACCGAATTCACTTCCGATCCGGACAAGATTTCGGACGCATTTAAGAAAATTAAGTCCGGCAGCAGCCCCAGTCATTTGAATGACGCCGCGATGCAGGGCGTCAATATGCTCAGAAGGCGCGACAAGACGCGCCGGCGCATTCTGATGCTGATCAGCGAGACGCGGGATAACGGCAGCCAGATGAGCGTCCGCGACGTCCTGACCGAGGCCGAGTTCCGCGACATAGCCGTATACGCCATCGAGGTTTCGCACCTGCTCACGTCCCTGACCAGTCATCCCGATCCACCGCGGCCGAGCGGAATTCCTCCCGAGGCTCGAGCGTTGCCGGCAGGCGTGATCGGCACGCAGACGACGGATGCGCAGGGGCAGGTCTGCTGCACGCCGGCGATGGGCGACTGGTCGCCGATCTTCAAGGAAATCTTCACTGCAGTCAAAGCCATCTTCATCTCGAATCCGCAGGAAGTGTACACGAAGTTCACGGGCGGACGTGAGTACTCCTACAAGACGCAGAAAGGGCTGGAGCAGGCTGTCGCCGATATCGGCGAAGAGATTCACAGCCAGTATCTATTGACCTACTTGCCCAATAATGCCGACGAGCCGGGATATCACGAGATTGAGGTGAAGGTGTTGAAGCCCGGCTTGAAAGTCACCACACGACCAGGCTATTGGACCGCAGCGAAGCCGCAGTAGGAGGCGGCTTGCCCGCCCCACATTGCGAAAGAGTCAGGCCGTACCGGCCGGTTCGATTACCGCGGTCATCGATCCTTTGGACACCGGCATCCGCGGATCGGCGCCATAGGCGTGGATCTGGTCGCGTCCGAATTCAGCCTGCTCCCGCTCGCAGGTGAGCACCACCGTACGGCCATGCGTATCCACTTCCACCGCGTGCCGGAAAGCGACCTCCGGCGAGTGGCAGAAAATGGTGACCAGCATGTCGATCACATAATCGTAGGTGTGCTCGTCGTCGTCGAGCAGCACGACATGGAATAACGGTGTAAGTTGATCCTTGTTTGCGGCGCCGGTCTCGGGCGCTGCCGTGGTCTTTGTCATTTCACGAACCCTGCGTCATTCAGGAACCCATCCAGATCTTTAAGAACCCTTCAACACATCGGCGATGGTTTTCTCCGGAATAACGCCTTCTTTGATCACGCGCCAATAGGGCTCGGTGATATCGACCGTGGTGGCTCCCAGGCCCATGGCGGGTCCGCCGTCTAGCACCAGGTCGACGCGGCCGTCCATCACCCCAAACACCTCGATGCCGCTGGTACAGGTCGGCTGGCCCGAGAGGTTCGCGCTGGTGGCGATAAGGGGCTGTGCCAGCCGCTCGAGTAAAGCATTTGCGACTTTCGATTTGGACTGCCGCATGGCCAGGCGGCCGGTGTTCCCGGTGACTTTTAAGGGCACGCGGGACGACGCCTGAACGATGATGGTCAGTTCACCCGGCCAGAAGTGCCGCGCCAGCAGATAGAACCTGGCCGTCGTCTCTTTCGTCAGCTCTTCTGCCATTACCACGTCGCTGACCAGAAGGGGCAAAGCCCGATCGTGCTCGCGGCCCTTAGCCGAGAAAATTCGTCCCACGGCGTGCAGGTTGAGCGGATCGCACACCAGCGTGTAGAGCGCGTCCGTGGGAATCGCTACCACTTCGCCTCGCCGTACTGCGGCTGCGGCGCGCTCAATGGCGCGCTCGGAAGGGCGCTCCGCGTCAATTTCGATGAGGTCGGTGGACACTTGAGAATCTCAGTGTACAGCAGCACAGGCGGTTCGCCTAGCTCATCACTCAATCGCCTGGGCCACGTCGATTGCGGTCTGGTAGCGGCCAAAGGGCGCGCTCAACTGGACGCCCGCGACCAGCGGACGAACACGCTGCACCATCTCCCTCGCAATGGCGACGCCTTCAGCTCGAGCGGCTTCGGCACTGTCTGCAAGGCGCATGCGCTCCATGTAGGGCTCGGGTACTGGAACGCGCAGCTCGTTGACCATGAATTCCGCATTGCGAAAGCTGGTGAGCGGCCAGATTCCGGCGATCACGGGAATACCGAACTCGGCGGTTCGCTTGAGGAATGTGTCCAGCAGATCGAGATCGAACACGGGCTGCGTAACCGCGTATTCCGCGCCCGCCTTGACCTTAGCTTCGAAACGGCGCAGCTCGTCGTCCAGATTGTAAGCGCCGGGATTGGCTCCGACGCCCAGCAGCAGCGCGGTTTGCGAGCCCATCGGGTTGCCGCCCAGGTCCATGCCGTGGTTCAGATGGTCGACGATGGTGGTGAGACCGATGGAATCGACGTCGAACACCGCCGTCGCATCCGGATAAACGCCCATGCGCGGCGGATCGCCGGTGATACAGATCAGGTTGCGGACGCCGACCATGTGCGCGCCCAGAAGCTCGCTCTGAATGCTAAGGATGTTGCGGTCGCGGCAGCAGAAGTGCAGCACCGCCTCGATCCCGGCTTCCTGCTGGATCAGTTGGCAGGTGACCTGCGCGCTGAGGCGGGCGCTGGCCCGGGGGCCATCGGGAACGTTGATGCAGTCGATTCCAGCTTCCTTGCACAACCTGGCCCCGGCAATTTCCTTGGAAGCGTCCAGACCGCGCGGCGGAAGGATTTCGACGAAAGAAACGAACTCTCCGGCGGCCAGTTTTGCTCCCAGCTTGCTTTTTGCCGCTACCGGAACTTTCTCCATCGGCTTGGGCTTGGCGGCTGGTTCATCCACGGTCACCGTGGCCGAGGCTCGCGCAGGATGCAAGCTGCGAACCTCATTGCGAATTTCCTTGATGTGTTCCGGAGTGGTTCCGCAGCAGCCGCCGACGATCCGCGCGCCCGCCTGCAAAAAGCGTGCCGCGTAGTGCGCCATGTACTCGGCCGAGCACAGATAGATGTTGCGGCCGTCAACACTGGCTGGGAGTCCGGCGTTGGGCAGGGCGCTCAGCGGCTTGTTCGTGAACGCGCCCATCTTTTCGAGCGTCTCCAGCATGACCTTCGGTCCGGAGGAGCAGTTGAGGCCGATCACGTCCACCGGCATGGCGTCCAACGCCCGCGTAAAATCCTCGATCGACGTTCCGTCCTGAAGACGACCGTCGTCTTCGATGCTCAAGTGCGCCATCAGGACCATTTCCGGCCCGGCCGCCTCACGTGCCGCTTCGACGGCGGCGCGAACTTCGTTCAGGTCGCGAAATGTTTCGAGCATCAGGCAATCTACGCCTGCTTCCACCAGGGCATCCATCTGCTCGCGGAAAATGGAGCGCGCCTCGTCCACGCTGGTGGAACCGAGCGGCTCCAGGCGAACCCCCAGCGGGCCGATCGCGGCACCCACAAAGGCCTGATCGCGGGCGGCCTCGCGGGCGATCCGTACACCGGCTCGATTGATCAGCCGGACTTTGTCAGAGAAGCCGAAGGGCGCCAGACGCTTGCGGTTCGCTCCAAAGGTGTTGGTCTCGATCAGCTCGGCTCCGGCGCGGACATACTCCTGGTGAACGTCGCGTACCAGGGCGGGGAGCGAAAGATTTAGTTCGTCGTAGCAGCGGTTGATGAACGCGCCTTTGGCATAGAGCATGGTGCCCATGGCGCCATCGGCCACCCATACTCGCTGGCTAAGAGTCTCCCGGAACTCGGCGGCCCGGGTCGGCGTCGCGGTCACTGGCATGTTCGTTCTTCGGGCAAACCCTTTACCGGCGCCAGTCCGGGAATGGATTGGATTGTCCCGAACGGCACTGTTCGACTAAGTCCGGCACTCGCGCGCGCCGCTTCATCAAGCGTTCCAGCAGGCGCTCCAGCTCGTCTTCGTCGCCCTCCAGCCAGGCCGGAGGAATGCGTTTGACCGCCTGATCCACAACTTCCTCCGGAAAATTCCGGATGCGGTCCAGCCAAGGCTCGAATTCGGCCAAGCCGCGGACCGTCTGATACACCATAGGACGGAAATACAGGCCCTGGATTGCCGACTCGCCGAAACGCCAGTGGGGTCCCTCGAATACATATCCATTGTCCACCATCTGGGCCACGAAACCCAAACGGTGCGGTTCTGAGGCCAGGGGCTCCAGCACCCGCGCGCGAAAAAAGATCGCCTGCCGGGAATCGGCATTGCCCATCCATTTGTCGAAGGCCAGCACGCCGCGAAAATCGGTCAGATTCTCGACTCTATCGAGCAGTGTATCGGGAAGAAAGTCGTAGACTACGGTGCGCACCGGATCGCCGGGGAAGCGCGAGCCGAAGTGCCAGCCGGGAGTTACCGCGCGGCGCTCCCGCCCGAGCTGGATGTACGTCGCGGAATCGCCTGCCAGGAACGATTCCGTCACCTCAACCATCGCGACTTCCGGAGCGGCAATACCCAGGTAGTGCAAAAACGTCGAGGCGATCCATTCGTTCACCAGAATGCGGCGGTGCTGCGGGTTGTTGTGGAACTTGACGACGTACGAGTGACCATCGGAAGCTTCCATCAGGTGGGCCTGCGCTCCCCCGCGCATCTTGCGGATGAGGCGGCGAGCTTCAACCGGCATCTGAGGAGATTGGTGGGAGGCCGTCCACTAGAATCTCTGTGGAATCGGGTACCTTAAAGATTATATGCCCGATGAAAAGGAAACACCTCGCCCCGGCTCGAGCAAGGAAGAAGTCGCGCTGGAGTTGATGAAATTTATCGCCACCACTGCCGGTGTCGGAAAGACGGCCACCGGAGCGGGATTTGGGGGAAAGTCACCTAAAGGCCCGGAGGAGCAGGTGGATGCTCTATTGCAGCTTTATGAGCGCTGCCGGGGAGTGGTCGAAAAGTAAAGTGGGGCGGGTTTAAAACCTGCCCACACACAAATCGAGCTACTTACTTCTTTTTCTTGGCGGCTTTTTTCGGTGCAGCCTTCTTCGCTGCCTTTTTGGGTGCGGCTTTTTTAGCGGGCGTCTTCTTAGCGGCCGTCTTCTTGGCGGCGGTCTTTTTAGCGGCTTTTTTTGGCGCGGCCTTTTTAGCAGCGGCTTTCTTTGCTACTGCTTTCTTTGCTACTGCTTTCTTAGGCGCAGCTTTCTTGGCAGCCTTCGGTGCGGCTTTCTTGGCGGCGGGCTTGGGTGCGGCGGCTCGCTTGGCAGGCTTCTTGGCAGGCGGCGGTTCGGAAGTGGGAATGTCCATTACCGGGCCGGTAATCGGAAGGACGCCAGTGATCGTTGTCTCAGTCACTACGACCGTTTCGTCGTCATCGTCCTCGTCGTAGTCGCCGATGTCATCATCCATGCTGATGTTGGATTCCTGATCAAAGTCGTCGTCTTCGTCTTCCACCATCGAGAACCGGTACTCTAACATTCAGACTGCCTCCTGTTTGAGCGCATCGCGCGGGTTCACACCGTGACAAGACTTAGAATATCGCGTTTTGTTCAGAAGGCAAGGGAAAACGTCGCGTGTTCGCTGACGTATACGCTAAGCCCCGGAGGTGCGTTTAGCAGCCGTCCGCGGGGCTTTCCCTGAAGCGCGCGAAGCGGATTTAGCGACCGGTTTTCGGGCCGTCTCGGCAGTTGAGGCTCTCTTCACGGACGCCTTCTTTGTAGACGAAGCCTTCGCAGCGGCGGATTTCCTGGGGGCAGTTCTCACCGCAGGGGTCCGGTCGCCGGGGTAGGCCACTGGTATCGCCGCGAACGTCCCAGCCTCGGGAAGCTGGTCGTGATTCGCGGAACTTAATAGGTCGGCCGTCGTCCCGTAACGCTTGGCGACGACTGCGAAGGTATCTCCCGCTTCCACCCGATGCACGCGCCAGGAATCTCGCCGATCGGCCGGAATCACCCGCAGGGCGGCTTCGAGTTGGGGCACCGATCCTTTGGGTAGGCGCAGCGTGAATCCGCCCGGAGCGACCGATTTGACGAGCGAAGGATTCAGCTCCTTGAGCTCGCTTACGGAGCGGTCCAGCGCGGCGGCCACCAGGCCGATGTGGGTCGGTGTCTGCAATTCGAGGCTGTCGTAGTCTACGGCCGGTTCGAAGGAAACGTCCTGAATGCCATATTCCTCCGCGTTCTTGGACATGATCACCATGGCCAGAATCGCCGGGACGTAATTGGCAGTCTGGAGCGGCAGCGCGTTCCTGCGGCGCAGTTCCCAGAAATCGGCATAGCCGGTCCGCAGCACGGCATTATCTACGCAGCCGGGCCCGCAGTTGTAGGCTGCCATGGCCAGGTACCAGTTGCCGAAGTGCTCATAGAGATCGTGCAGGTGGCGGGCGGCCGCGCGCGTGGCCTTTTCCGGATCCATACGATCGTCCGTGGCCGGGGTCTGGTTCAGGCCGTATTCCTTGCCGCGGAATTTCGCGAATTGCCAGATGCCGACGCACAGCTTATTCGACACGGCGCGCGGCTGAAAGCCCGATTCGGCCTGGGCCAGAAAGATCAGTTCCTCGGGGAGCCCTTCCTCGGCCAGAACCCGCTCGATCATCGGCTTGTAACGGCCGGACCGCTGCATGCCCCCCAGCAGGATGCGCCGGCCCTTGGTACTTGAAAAGAAATTAATGAAGCTGACCACCGCGTCGCTCTCTTCGAGCGGAAGCTGCGACACCGTCATGCGGACCTGTTCCCGGACTTTTCCGCGCAGGCTGGGGTCGATGGGGAACGTCATTTCCAGGATGTCGTCGAGGGGCGCTTTATCATAGGACACCTGATCTTCAGAAGCGCCTGCTCCAAGCTGATCCTGATCGATGCGATAGATCGCGTCCACCAGTTCTTCCAGGCGGCGTTCCAGGGCGGCACGATCAGGCAGGTTTTCCGGCGCACTTAAGAGGACTTCGACGGCCCGGTTGAATTCCTCGCGAGCTTCCTCCTGACGACCCTGCTGCAGGGCGCGTTTGCCGGCCGCAAAGCGATCGTTCGCGCGCTGGATGAGGAAGTCAGCATCGGAAGGGCGGGGAATCAGGGCAGTCTTGGTAGGCAGGGCGGGGTATTCATTCGCGAACGGGCTGATGCGGGGCGGGTCGGCGAATGCTTGCTGAACCGGTTCCGGCGCCTTGGCCTGCTGCGGTGGCAAGAAGTACCGCTGGTACCGCTGAGGGGGAGGAGTGGTGGCCGCGCAACTGGTCAGCACGATGGAAGCTGCGGCCATTGCTGCCCAGGCTACGCGGTGGATGCCCATATCTATAAGCTCGGCCAAGTTTAACAGAATCGTGACATGGTGCGTCAACCCGGAGTGAACTCCCGCAGTTGGGTCTCAATCGCCCGGCGTAGATCGGGCGGAGCCTGTGCGGCTAGGTCCGCCAATGCTTTACGGTACCCCGCCGGAGAGTCATCTGCGGTATTCACCTTAGCACCGGCTAGGTCGCAATACAGCTCGAACGCTTTTCGCAGTTTCGCCGCGCCGGCTTCCGACTCACCGTTGTACGCCAGGACCGTTCCTACCCAGAAGTTCGAGGATGCCAGGTCGCGCAGGGTCACGGTGGGCGTCCGTTTGACTTGGGCTTCGGCGACTTGCAGCGCCCGGCTGAAGCTGGCCAGGGCCCCCAGGACGTCCCGGTTTTTGAGCTGCGCGCGGCCGAGCCCTTGTAAAGCCGCAAAGTACAGTGCCGGATAAGCATCTGCGAGGGGTTCCAGGCGCGTCCGGGCCTCCGTGAAGCGATCGACAGCCTGGTCAGGAATCGAATCACCAATGCTTAACGCCGCCGCAGCGACGAAAACAGCACTCTCTCGGAGATTGGGATGGGAAAACTCGAATGCCCGGGCCGAGGCCAGCGCGGTTCGATAGGTTTGAAGCGCGTCGGGTGCGCTTTGCGATTCCGCCAAGCGGGAATACGCGTACTGCAGGTCGCGCTGCTGGCGAAGAGATTCGGTTTCGACCACCTTCAGTCGTTCTTCGGCAACCGACCTTTCACGCGCGGCGCGCGCAGCAGACTGCTCCTCGATAATCGCCGCGGCGAAGAGGGTCAAGACGGCCACCGCCGCGGCAGTGAGGGCTGCGGCATTGCGGCGGACAAATCTCCCGGCCCGGTAGCCGAACGTATCGCTGCGGGCGATCACCGGCCGCCCCTCCAGATATCGGCGGATGTCCTCTGAGAACTGCTCGACGGAGGCGTAGCGTCGCAGCGGCTCCTTCCGCAGCGCCATCAGGACGATCATGTCCAGGTCGCCCGCGAGTTTCTTCTTCAGCCGGCGGCGGGCTTTGTCGCGCGTCTCCTCCTCCGAGAGGTCGATTTTCTGGGTCGCCTGGGGGATCACCGCCTTTTCATCAGTCAGCACCACGGCACTGGGCCGGAGGGGCTCCTGTTCGCAGATTGCTTTGCGCAGCGCGCTGTCCGACCGCGCTCCCGGCCCGTAGGGCGATTTTCCGGTCAGCAGCTTGTACAGCAGCACGCCCAGGGAATAAACGTCCGTGGAGGTGGTGATCGGCTCGCCGCGCACCTGCTCCGGACTGGCGTAGTCGAGCGTCATGGGGCGCAGTTCGGGGCGCGTCTCGGCCGCGGCCAGCGTCGAGAATTCGGTGCGGATCAGCTTGGCGATCCCGAAATCCAGGAGCTTGGGGATTCCCTCCGCCGTGACCAGGATGTTGCCCGCCTTCAGATCGCGATGGACCACCAGATTCCCATGGGCGTATCGAACCGCGGCGCAGACGTCGCGAAATAGTTTGAGCCGCTCCGTGATCGTGCTCTTGCGCTTCTCGCAGTAGCGATCGATGCGAATCCCTTCGACGTACTCCATCACTAAGTAAGGCAGGCCGTCAGGCGTGGATCCCCCGTCGATCAGAGCAGCGATGTTGGGGTGCGTCAGGCCTGCGAGCACCTGGCGTTCGAGGCGAAAGCGGCGCAGGATTTCCTGCGTATCCATACCGCGCTTCACCAGCTTGATGGCGATCTGTTTCTTGAATTCGCTATCAAAGCGCGTGGCCAGCCACACCGATCCCATGCCTCCGCGCCCAATACATTTCTGCAGTTCATAGGGTCCGACGCGATACCCCGGCGGATACTCCGGGACCTCCACGCTGGAACTGACCAGGGTGTGCGTCATGCCGGAGACATTGGCCGCGGGCTTATCGAGAAAGTCGCCGGCCGACTCGTGGCTCGCGAGCAGGCTTTCCACCTCGCGGCGCAGTTCGTCGTCGCGGGCGCAGACCACCCGCAAGTATGCCGCGCGATCTACGTCGGGCCGTTCCACGGCGCCGTCAAAGATCTGACGAATCTGCGCCCAACGCTCGGGCGTCAAGAGAGCCTCCCGTGATTTCGCGATGCAGAAACGCGCGCGCCGAGCTCCAGCCGCGCTTGACCGTGGCCGGCGACACGCCCATCACCTCAGCGGTTTCCTCTACCGACAATCCTCCGAAGAATCGCAGCTCCACGAGCTGCGACTGATCGGGATCCAGCCCCATTAGTTTGTGCAGAGCCGCGTCCAGCGCGAGGATGTCGACCGGCTTCTGGTACGCGATCGCCATGGTGTCTTCGAGCAGCACCTTCTGACCGGCGCCCCCTCGCCGCGCCGCGTGGTGCTTGCGAGCATAATCGAGCAGGATGCGGCGCATCTGCGTGGCCGCCACTGCCAGGAAATGTCCCCGGTTTTCGAGCGGTGCGCGCTGATCTACCAGACGGATGTAAGCCTCGTGAACCAGGGCCGTGGCCTGCAGCGTATGTTCGCCGCGCTCCCGTCTGAAGTACGAGCGAGCCAGGCGATGCAGCTCGTCATACACCAGCGGCAGCAGTTGGTTGACGGCATCTTTATCGCCGCGCCCCAGCTCGCCCAAGAGGCGTGTGACTTCGCCCTGGTCAGCCATATAGGAAACTGTAGCATCAGGTATACTGGCCCGGTGATCAGCGGCATCCGAACCACCTTGACACCTCTATTAGCGCTCGTGGCGACGGGCTTCGCCGCCGACCTGCGCTCGTTCAACTCCTGGAACCAGTATTTGGGCGGAGCGGATTCGTCGCAATACTCCTCGCTCAACCAGATCAACAAATCGAACGTGAAACAGCTCGCCATCGCGTGGAGCTACGCGACCGGTGAAACCGGGCAATACCTGTTCAATCCGCTAGTGGTGGACGGCGTGATGTACGTGCAGGCGAAGAATAATGCGCTCATCGCACTCGATGCGGTCACGGGTCGCGAGCTGTGGGTTCATCCGTTTCAGGGACCCGTCACCAGCCGCGGGATGAATTATTGGGAAAGCAAAGACCGCGCCGACCGCCGCTTGTTCACGACCAATGCTGGATTCCTGACCGCCATCGACGCCCGCACCGGACAGACCGTTATGTCGTTCGGCGATAACGGCCGTACCGACCTGAGGACCGGACTGGACCGCGATCTCACCGACGTGCCGCCGATCCAGACCAACAATCCGGGTCGTATTTTCGAGGACATCATCATCATGCCCCTGATGCGGTCGGGGGCGGATTACTCATATGTTCCGGGCGATATCCACGCGTACAACGTGCGAACGGGAAAGCTGCTGTGGCAGTTTCACACCGTGCCGCGGCCGGGTGAGTTCGGTTATGAGACCTGGCCCAAGGATTTTTGGACGCGCTCCGGCGGCGGCATCAACTGGAATGAGCTGACCATCGACGAAAAGCGCGGCATCGCCTATATTCCTACCGGGACCGGCAAGTGGGATCACTATGGCGCGGATCGGATCGGCCAGAATCTGTTCGCCAATTCGATCATCGCGCTGGATGCGCGAACCGGAAAACGGTTATGGCATTTCCAGACGGTCCATCACGATCTGTGGGACTACGATCTACCTGCCGGACCGAAGCTGCTCACCGTGAAGCACGACGGCAAAAACGTGGACGTCGTGATTCAGCCCACCAAGCACGGGTTCTTATTCGTATTGGATCGAGTGACAGGGCAGCCGCTATGGCCGATCGAGGAGCGGCCCGTTCCGAAATCGGATGTGCCGGGCGAGCAGGCCTGGCCCACGCAACCATTTCCCACTAAGCCGCCTCCTTTTGCTCGGCAGGCTTTAACCGAGCGGGATGTTAGTCCCTACATGCCCGAGACGGAACAAGTCACGTGGCGCGAGAAGATTCGCAACGCCCGCAACGAGGGCCTGTTCACGCCGCCGAGCATGCGGGGAACGGTAACTATCCCGGGTGTCGGCGGCGGAGCGAGCTGGGGAACGGCCGCTGTCGATCCTGCCAAGGGCGCGCTTTACATCGTCTCGAAGGATGCCCCGACCATCGTGACGATCACAATGCCGGGCAACTCGGCGGCCGATCAGAAGGGAAAAGCCGTACCGCACGCCCCGCCGATAACTCCGCTAGATGGCGCTTTCACACACTACACGGCTCCCTACACGCAGTTCGTATCGCAGAGTTCTCGGCTGCCGTCACTTTCGCCGCCATGGTTCCAACTCACGGCCTACGATTTGAATGCGGGAACCATCAAATGGCAGATTCCTTACGGCACGGTTCCGTCGCTGGCGGCCGATGGCCACAACGATACCGGCGTCGTGCAGCAGCAGCGCGGAGGTCCGGTAGTGACGGCGGGCGGACTGATCTTCTCTGCGACCAACGACAAAAAGCTGCGCGCTTACGATACCGACACGGGGAAAGTAATCTGGGAGACCGATCTGCCCGCGTCGGCGGAGGGTGTTCCGGCGGTGTACGAGGTCGGCGGGCGGGAATACATCGGGCTATGCGTGGCCGCCGGGAATGGTCCGGGAGCTTACATGGCTTTCGCCTTGCCCCGACGTTAGCCGCGAGTCGTATCATGAAAGGGATGTTGCGTTATCACGTCGCGTACTATCTGCCCCGTGGCGATGACCGAATGGTGGTTGCCGAAGTGCTCGATTTTCCCGGCGTGTGCAGCCAGGGATTCGACTTGGCGGATGCCCGTGTCATGATCGCCAGCGCGCTCGAAGAGATGGCTCAGCTTCAGTTAGAGGAAGGGAAGCCCTTACCCGTTCCAAGCCCCGATGCCGCCGCCGCTGATGCGGATCTGGTGGAACTCCTGCCCCTCTCGGTGGAAGTTGGCGTTTCCCGTTCGTGAAGCGTCATCAATTGCTCGACCACCTTCAGCGGCACGGTTGCCGTCTGGATCGTGAGGGCGGCCGGCATTCCATCTTCATAAATTCCGCCACCGGAGCGAAGCACCCGTTCCGCGCCACTCCGAAATCGACAATCGGCTGGCCGCGAAGATCTGCCGCCAGCTAAGCGTGCCTAAGATAGGCCTCGCCTGAACGTCCCTGGCGGCTGCAGCGATCTGTGCGAAAAGACGATTGTATGAACGATGCTCGCTCCCGTTGATCTTCTGAACATAGCCGAACGACTGAGCACACGAATTCCGTCCAGCGGGGTCTACGCGCCCGACAGAAATATTTCGTGGCTCGCCGTGGGGCAGGGCTGGCTTAAGCTGGACGACATCTCGGGCGCCTTTCGGGCCTTGAACCGTGCTTGAGGTAATATCGAGCAGATTTTGAAGTTGGAGTCGAAACACTGTCAGAGGTCTGCGCTTCACGGCCTGAACCATTTACATCCCGACGCGCGTGCGGCTGAGCTTGTAAGCCAGTACTTGGCGGAGTACCGCTCCGGTATGGACCAGGAAGAAGTCAGGTGGACAGCAGCGTGCCGAGACGGCAAAGCCCTCTAGCGAAGTCTTCGCTGGAACACGAATAAAGCCGTCGCGCTGAGTACTCCGTAAACGGCATAAAAGCACCAATCCGACGGGCCCGAGTGTCCCATCGATTCGAGCCGTAGGTCTTCTCAATCCACGACCATAGCGGGATCAGCAGGATGCTGACGATGAACGCGATCGGCATGCAGACAACCAATATCGCGAGTCCTGCGAAAAACTAGCGCAGGGATTTAGGCATTTCGCTAAGAGGTCTTAGCTAAGTACTCGTTCGCGGCTTCCGCCGCCTTACGCCCCTCCGCGATCGCCCACACGACCAATGACTGCCCACGACGCGCGTCGCCCGCGGCGAATACGCCGGGTATCGACGATTGGTAATTCTCCGTCGCGATATTTCCGCGCTGGTCAAGGTTGAGCCCGGCTTTTTCGATCAAGCCTGGTCTAACCGGCCCGGTGAAGCCCATAGCGAGCAGCACCAGCTCAGCATCCAGCGTGAACTCCGACCCCTCCAGCGGTGCGAACTTTGGAGCGGCGCCCACGCGCACGCCGTGGAGTTTTTTCACGTTCCCCTGGGCGTCACCTTCGAACTTTACAGTTGCCACCGCCCATTCGCGCAAGCCGCCCTCTTCGTGCGAGCTCTCCACGCGCAATTGCAGCGGCCACATCGGCCACGGAGTTGCCGGCGCGCGATCTTCGGGAGGCTTGGGAAGAATCTCGAACTGGTGAACGCTCGCCGCCTTCTGCCGGTGCGACGTACCCAGGCAGTCCGCTCCCGTGTCGCCGCCGCCGATGATGATCACCGGCTTTCCGGTCGCCAGGATCGCTTTCGAAGTGTCCTCGGAATCGCCCT
The DNA here is from genome assembly GCA_025463005.1 of Bryobacterales bacterium. Classification (GTDB taxonomy): domain Bacteria; phylum Acidobacteriota; class Terriglobia; order Bryobacterales; family Bryobacteraceae; genus Palsa-187. The sequence goes on from JAOAPR010000005.1 coordinate 65,646, forward strand.
CATTGCGCTTGTTCTGCTGCGTCAGAAAGTCCATCGCGAAATGGATGCCCTTCAGTTCGCGTCCCGGGACGGGAAGATCGCGCGGATGCTCTGCTCCCATCGCCAGGACGATAGCCTGGTACTCGCTCCGCAGATCGTCGAGGGACGTGATGTGAGAATTCGTAATAAACTCGACGCCTTCGGCTCCCATCTGCTCCACGCGCCGGTCGATCCCCTGCTTCTCCATCTTGAAGTTCGGAATACCGTAACGCAGCAGGCCGCCGATGCGGTCGCTTTTTTCGAATACCGTGACCCAATGACCGGCGCGAGCCAGTTGCTGCGCGGCAGCTAGACCCGCGGGACCCGATCCGACCACAGCGACGCGCTTGCCCGTGCGGATCGCGGGAGGCTCGGGCTGAATCCAGCCTTCCTGGAACGCGTGATCGATAATGGTGCGCTCGATCACTTTGATCGTCACAGGCGGCTCGTTAATGCCAAGCACGCACGCGGCCTCGCACGGGGCGGGACAAATGCGGCCGGTGAACTCCGGGAAGTTGTTGGTGGAATGCAGCACTCGTACGGCCGAGCGCCAGCGGTCGCGATAGACCAGGTCATTCCAGTCCGGAATGATGTTATTCAGCGGGCAGCCGGTATGGCAGAACGGCACGCCGCAATCCATGCAGCGCGCGCCCTGCGTGCGGACTTTATCGAGCGGAAACTCCTTGTAGATCTCGAACCAGTCATTGACACGCTCTTCTACCGGACGGCGCTCGGGAAGTTCGCGCGTGTACTCCATGAACCCGGTGTTTTTACCCATGGGCGGCCGCCTTTTGACGCTCGATACCCAGCACTCGCTTGTACTCGTGCGGGAAGATTTTTACGAACTTGGATACAAGCTGGTCGAAGTTGTCGAGCACCCAGTTGCCGCGCACGCTGCCGGTCTCCTCGGCATGGCGCGCGATCCAATAGCGCAGTGTTTCGACGTCCTCGGGAAGATCGACGGTTTCCAGATCCACGCTGGCGCGGTTGCAGCGCGTTTTGCTGAATTCGCCGGTCTCATCCAGCACGTAAGCGATACCGCCGGACATGCCGGCGGCGAAATTCTTTCCGGTATCCGCCAGGCAGATGACCAGCCCTCGGGTCATGTACTCGCAGCCGTGATCGCCCAGACCTTCGACCACGGCGGTGGCTCCGGAGTTACGCACCGCGAAGCGCTCGCCCGCACGTCCGTTGAAAAAAGCCTCGCCCGATGTTGCCCCGTACAGGACTACGTTGCCGACCAGGATGTTCTGCTCGGGTTTGAAGGTCGAACCTTTGGAAGGATATACGAGAATTTTCCCGCCGGAGAGTCCTTTGCCGACGTAGTCGTTGGAGTCGCCTTCGAGTTCGAGCGTGACGCCGCGGGCGAGAAACGCCCCGAAGCTTTGTCCCGCCGAGCCGGAAAATTTGCAGTGGATGGTGCCGGGCTCCAGGCCCGCCGAGCCATATTTGCGGGCGATTTCGCCCGAGAGCATCGCGCCCACCGTGCGGTGCACGTTACGGATCGGAAGCGTAATCTCGACCGGCGTTCCGTTCTCGAGTGCCGGCCGCGCGTGATCGATCAGCTTGGCGTCCAGCGCCTGGTCGAGGCCGTGATCCTGCGGGATCATGCATCGCCGGCCGACCCGCGAAGGAGCTTCGGGATGATACAGCAACTGCGAATAATCCAGGCCCTTGGCTTTCCAATGGTCGATGCCCGGACGCATATCGAGCATGTCGGAGCGCCCGATCATCTCGTCCATTCTGCGAAAACCGAGTTTGGCCATCAGTTCGCGGAGCTGCTCGGCCACGAAAAAGAAGTAATTGATGACGTGTTCGGGCTTGCCTTCGAACTTCTTACGTAACGCGGGATCCTGGGTGGCGATGCCCACCGGGCAAGTGTTGAGGTGGCACTTGCGCATCATGATGCATCCCATCGCGACCAGGGGCGCGGTAGAAAATCCGAACTCCTCGGCGCCCAGCAGCGCCGCAATCGCCACGTCGCGGCCCGTTTTGAGCTTGCCGTCCGTTTGCACCGTGATGCGGCTGCGAAGATCGTTCAGGACCAGGACCTGTTGGGTTTCCGCAAGGCCAAGCTCCCATGGAGTGCCCGCATGTTTGAGCGAAGTCAGCGGCGATGCGCCCGTGCCGCCATCGTGGCCGGCGATCAGAACCACGTCGGCGTGAGCTTTCGCCACACCCGCGGCTACCGTTCCGACGCCCGATTCGGATACCAGCTTGACCGAAATCCTCGCCTTGGGATTCACGTTCTTCAGGTCATAGATTAATTGCGCCAGATCTTCGATCGAGTAAATATCGTGATGCGGCGGCGGCGAAATCAATCCAACGCCGGGAACCGAGTAGCGCACCCGGGCGATGACGTCGTCCACTTTGTGGCCGGGAAGCTGGCCACCCTCGCCGGGCTTGGCGCCCTGGGAGATTTTGATCTGCAGATCGTCGGCGTTGACCAGGTAGTTAGTCGTAACACCAAACCGGCCCGAAGCCACTTGCTTGATCGCGCTGCGTCGCCAGTCGCCGTTAGCGTCCCGCTTGAAGCGTTCTTCGTCCTCGCCACCCTCGCCAGTGTTCGAGCGGCCGCCAATGCGGTTCATCGCGATCGCCAGCGTCTCGTGCGCCTCTTTGCTGATCGAGCCGAACGACATCGCACCGGTGGCGAAGCGCTTGACGATTTCGCTGGCCGGTTCGACTTCTTCGATCTTGACCCCGCGCTCGGGTTCCTTCAGGACCATCAGACCGCGCAGCGTGCACAGGTCTTTATTCTGCTGGTCGATGAGCGCAGCGTATTCCTGGAAAGTGGAATAGCCTTCGTCGCGGCCCTTGTGCACCGCGTGCTGGAGCTTTGAAACCGTCTGCGGATTCAACAAGTGATATTCGCCTGTGACGCGATATTGATACGTGCCGCCCACGTCCAGCTCGGTTTCCGATTCCGTTGTGGGGCGGAACGCGTGCTCGTGCTTGGTCTGCGCCTCGCGCGCAAGAACATCCAGGCCCACTCCTTCGATGCGCGAAGCAGTGCCGGTGAAGTACCGGTCGATCAGCTCCTGGTTCAGGCCGATGGCTTCGAAGATCTGTGCGCCGCGATAGCTCTGCAGCGTCGAGATGCCCATCTTCGAGAAAACTTTGAGCAGCCCCTTGTTGATGGCCTTTTTGTAATTCTTGAGCGCCGTCGGAAAGTCCACTGTCAGCAGCCCTTTCAGCGCCATGTCCTCCAAAGTTTCGATCGCCAGGTAGGGATTGATGGCGCTCGCACCGTAGCCGGTGAGCAGGGCGAAATGCATCACCTCGCGGGGCTCGCCCGATTCGATGATGAGCGCGACCTGCGTGCGCTTCCGCTCGCGTACCAGGTGATTGTGGACAGCAGTGAGCGCCAGCAGGCTGGGAATAGGCGCTTTGTCCTTATCGATGCCGCGGTCGGAAAGAATCAGCAGCCGGTAACCGTCGCGAATCGAAAGGCTGGCCCGCATGCACAGCTCGTCCAGCGCGTCTTCGAGCGCTTGAGCCCCTCCAGCGGGATTGTACAGCGCGCCCAGCGTGGTGGCCAGGAAATCGCCCCAGCTTACCCGCCGCAGCCGCTCCAGGTCGAAATTGGTCAGGATGGGATGCGCCAGCTTCAGCGTATGACAGTGCAGTGCGGTCTCTTCCAGGATGTTGCGCTCCGTTCCGATGTAGCTGGTGAGGGACATCACCAGTTCCTCGCGGATCGGATCGATCGCCGGATTAGTCACCTGCGCGAACATCTGCTTGAAGTAGTTGAACAGCGGCTGGGGCCGGTCGGAGAGACACGCCAGTGGAGTATCGGTTCCCATCGATCCTACCGGCTCCTCGCCTTTCTCGGCCATGGGAGCCATCAGAATCCGCAGGTCTTCCTCGGTATATCCGAAAGCCCGCTGCCGCTGGAGGATCGTCTTGGGCTCGAATCCGTGGACCCGCAAAGGATCGGGCAGGGCATCGATGGTGATCTGGTTCCGGCTCAGCCACTGGCCGTACGGCTGCTGCGTCGCCAGCGTGTGCTTAATCTCCTCGTCCGGAACGATGCGATGCTCTTCCAGGTTCACCAGCAGCATTTTGCCGGGCTGCAGACGCCCCTTGTAGGAGACGTTTTCGGGCTTGATAGGCAGGACGCCGGTTTCGGACGCGATGATCAACTGCCCGTCTTTGGTCACCAGGTACCGCGCCGGACGAAGACCGTTGCGGTCGAGCGTCGCGCCGATCCATTTGCCATCGGTGAAGGCCACCGCTGCCGGGCCGTCCCACGGCTCCATCAGCGAAGCATGGTACTCGTAGAAATCGCGCTTCTCCTTGGGCATGGTGGAATCGGCATCCCAGGCTTCAGGGATCAGCATCGCCATCACATGCGGAAGGCTGCGCCCGCCCAGCGTCAGGAACTCCACGGCGTTGTCGAGCGAGCCGGTGTCGCTCAGATCGGGGCGAATCACCGGGAATACTTTGGCGATATCGCTTCCGAACAGGTCCGATTGGAGCGTCGACTCGCGCGCATTCATCCAGTTCACGTTTCCGCGGACAGTGTTGATCTCGCCGTTGTGGCAGATGTAACGATACGGATGCGCTAGTTGCCAGCTGGGAAACGTGTTGGTCGAGAACCGCTGGTGCACCATGCACAAGGAGCTGCGAGTTTCCGGGTCGCGCAGTTCTTTGTAGAAGTCGTCGATCTGCGGCGCCAGCAGCAGGCCCTTATAAATGATCAGGCGCGAGGACATCGAGGGGACGTAAAAGAAATCCCTCTCGGAGAGCTCGGTCTCGAGGATGTCGGATTCCGCCCGGCGCCGGACCACGTAGAGCTTGCGCTCGAGCTGGTCCTGCGTCATGTTGGGCGCGCCGCGGAGGAACACTTGCTCGATGTAAGGCTGCGTGGCGCGCGCCGTTCGGCCGATGGCGTCGGCATGGACCGGAGTGTCGCGCCATCCGAGCACCGTGAGTCCTTCCTCCCGCGCGATGCGCTCGACGATACCCTCACAGATCAGCCGTTGCTTGGGCTCCACCGGCAGAAACATCATCCCGACCCCATAGGTCCCCGGCTCTGAAAGCGAGAAGCCCAGAGCCGAACATTCGCGCGCAAAAAACTCGTGCGGGATCTGGATCGTGATGCCCGCGCCATCGCCCGTCTCCGGATCGCAGCCGCAGGCGCCTCGGTGGGTCAGGTTAATGAGAATTTCGATGCCCTTACGGATGGTTTCGTGGGACTTTTCCCCGTTCAAGTTGACGACGAAACCCATCCCGCAGGCATCGTGTTCGAAGCGAGGGTCGTATAGGCCTTGCTTGACCATAGTTTAGATTACTTCGGAAACAGTATTACGTCAACAGAAAGTATGAGCTTGTAGTATTAGTAAAACAGATATATAATCGAGGCCGTGGACCACGTAAGTCTAAAACTCTTCAGAGACATCGCCCAGACCCGTAGTTTCAGCCGAGCTGCCGCCATGAACGATCTGAGCCAATCAGCCGCCAGCCAGCAGGTACAGGACCTGGAACGCAGCCTGGGCGCGACGCTGCTGGACCGGTCCCGGCGGCCTCTGGTTGTGACCCCGGCCGGGCAGCTCTATGCGGAGTTCTGCCGGGACGTGCTTCGCCGCCGGGACGAGCTGGAAGCGGCCCTGGGGCTCCTGAAACACGAAACCGCCGGTACGGTCCGCGTCGCCTCCATCTACTCCGTTGGATTGAGCGAAATGGTTGAGCTTGAGAGACAGTTCGCCGCCCGCCATCCGGAGGCCGGTCTCGAGGTCCAGTATCTGCAGCCCGCGAAAGTCTATTCCGCTGTCCTGGCCGACCAAGCCGACCTTGGCCTCGTGAGCTATCCTCATGCCACGCGCGAGATCAAAGTGATCCCCTGGCGGCAGGAGGAAATGGTTTTGGCGACGGCGCCCGACCATCCTTTGGCCAAGAAGGCAGCCACCATCCGCGGCGCGATCCCGATCGAAGACCTGAACGGCGTCGACTTCGTCGGGTTCGATGAGGAGCTTCCGATCCGCAGCGATGTCGACCGTTTTCTCAAAGAGAAAGGTGTCGGAGTGAACGTATCGGTTCATTTCGACAACATGGAAATGATTAAGGAGGCCGTCGCGCACCGGGTGGGCGTGAGTATCATGCCGCACCGCGTGATGCGCGAGGATATCCGTCAAAAACGTCTGGCGGCGATCCGTATCGCGGGAGCCGCGCTCTATCGTCCGCTCGGAATCATCCACCGCAAGAAGAAACGCTTTCAGCCGGTGGCGCAGGCGTTTCTGGATTTACTGTGCGAAAAGCCGGTGCCCGAGGCGGCATAACAGCAATAAATGGTCGCGGTAAGATTAGGTAGCCATGGCTGATGCCAACCGTAGCGAGCTCCACCAGCTCCTGGACCGTATCCCGGACCAAGAGATTGACGCCGCTCGCAACTACCTCCGTTCGCTCGTTGATCCCGTCGAAGCTGCGTTACTGACGGCTTCCGAGGACGATGAGCCGCTTTCGGCACACGAGCGAGCCGCACTGGCGGAAGCAGAACGCCGGCAACGGCGCGGCGAGAGCGTTATCAGCCACGACGAGATTCTGGGTGAGTTTGGATTAACAAATCCTGAACGGTGAAGCGCTTTCTGTGGGAGCCGTCGGCAAGGGCAGACTTGCGACGGATAGAGCAGCCGCAGGCGCTCGTCATACTGCAGGCCCTTACTCGCTTTGCGCGCGGATGCGGCGGTGAAGTTAAGAAACTAACCGATGACGTCCAGAACCGCTACCGTCTTCGAGTTGGCGATTACCGCGTGCTGTTTGCCTTTGAAAATCGCGACACCCTGCACATCTTGAGCGTCGAGAACCGCAAAGACGCGTACCGCTGAGTGCGCCACAGCAACTAACTCTGTTTGAAGACGGAGAGCTGATCCTTCCAGCGCGAACGAACGCCGATGAAATCGGGGTGGCCCAGCCCGAGTTCATCGACGATCTGCCGGATCTCGTTGTCCTCTATCGCCGAGATGCCGCCGTCGGCAGCCGCCACCGCGAACAGGCAATCGAGCAAAGCGAGCTTCTCTTCGCGACTGGCGATCCTGCTGAACTCGCGCGTCACCAGGAAATTCTCGGTTCCTCCGAAGAGCTGCGTCCGGGTCTTGGCCGTCTGGACCACGATCAGGGCTTGTTCCTCCGGTAGCCCGCCGCGCTCCATGATGATCCGTTCCATGGCCCGAACTTCTTCCGGAGTGATCTGCATATCCGCGTTAGCCACCCGACCCAGAATGTATCCGAAGGCGGCGATGAATCGGGCGCGCGAGGGTTCCAGTTGATCCAGGGCCTCGACTACTTTGCGGACCGTTTCGGTGTCGCCCGTCGGAGCGGGCGTGTCGGGAATTCCGAGAAAACTGCGGATGGACACTCTTACTCGATCACGCCCATCTGCTTCAGCAGGGCGATGTGCTTAGACGGATCCTCTTCATTGAACTGCGTGGGCATGATCACGCCGGTTTGCCGGCCCCGTTCGATGAGTGCAGCGTAAGGGGGGTTGTCGAATTTGAAGATCTCGCGAAGTTTGGCCGAATCCGGCGAGGTCTTGGCTTTGAGGCCGCTATCGTGCAGGTACGATGCCGCGAATTGCGGCACGCGCGTGGGAATACCGACCACAGTCACATCGTCGCGGAATTTGAGCGGCGCCATGCTCTTACCGACGGCGAAACATGTCCCGCATTCCGGATCATAAAAGAACAAAAAAACGCGGCCCTGCTCGAGCGACATCGGCTGGCCATCCACGACAATAGACTCCGGCGCCTTCAGGCCGGTCAGCTTGGTGTAGGCGGAACCGTAGCTCACGCCTGTGAATACGGCGACAGCGCCCAAGATCACGGCGGCTGTGCGAAGTCCCTGGGAACGTTTGGCCCAGAATCCGGCGATGGCAGCGGCCACCAGGAATGCAAAGTCGCCGTAGAAAAAGCCCGGACCAACGGAACGCCGCATATCGATGGTGAGCCCCAGGGGCAGCCGAAGCTCGGGGAAGCAGCTGCAATCGCGGCCTATCAGAGCTTTGTAATTCCATCCGATGTAGCCCATGAATGCCAGCAGCAGCACGCCAGCCAGGATGGCGCCCCAGCGGCGGAAGCGCGGCACCAGGATTAAGACTCCGGCCGTGGTTTCGGCAACCGCCAGCAGCACCGCCAGGGGAAGAGTGAGGTCGTAGGGCACCAGCAAATTCTTAGCCAGATTGGCGAACTTATACGGATCAATTGCTTTGTAGACGCCGGCACAGATAAATAAGAATGCTACGACCAGCGCGCCCGCGTGGCTCAAGAGGGTCTTCCATGGGGGCATCTCAATCGACCCCGCTAGGGGGTTCGCCGTAGAACTTGCTTCCATATACGTTATTTTAGCCGGAAGCATGCCAGAATAGTTGGATTCATGGCTGCCGCACGGAGAACCGTTCGTGTACCTGCGTCCAGCGCCAACCTCGGCCCCGGATTCGACGCCTTGGCGCTGGCACTGAACTTGTACCTGGAGTGCCGCTTTCGCCCGGCCGATTCCCTGGCCATTTGCGCGCACGGCCGGGACTCCGGACTGATCTCGACGGATGAAGATAACTTGATCTGGCAGACCGCGTTACGCGTCGCGGCAGACACCGGGGCCGCCATGCCGCGCATTGAGCTCGAAATCGCGAACGACATTCCCATCGGCAAGGGTCTTGGGTCGAGCGCGGCCGCGCTGACTGCCGGGGTGGTCATCGCCAATGACGTCCTGGAACTCGGCTGGGACGCGCACCGCGTGCTCGATGAGGCGGCGCAGATCGAAGGGCATCCGGACAACGTCGCGGCTTGCGTGCTTGGCTCGATCGTGGCGAGCGCGATCGATTCGGAAGGCGTCGCGCGGGCGATTCGACTGGAGCTCGATCCACACTACAACGTCGCGGTGGTGGTGCCGGACTTCGTGCTGCCGACCTCGGAAGCCCGTCGGGTACTGCCCGAAACCTATTCGCGCGAGGACACCGTGTTCAACGTGCAGCGCAGCGCGCTCCTGATTGTCGCGCTGGCCACAGGAGCCCGGGATGTTTTTCCCACGGCCCTCGAAGACCGGCTGCATCAGCCGTATCGCTACGATCTGGTGCCGGGGCTGAAGGAGATCACCAGGCTTCGGGCGCCTGGCCTGCTCGGCTGCGCGCTCAGCGGCGCCGGACCCTCGATTCTGGTGTTTCACGAGCGTGGCCACGAAAGCGTCTGTGATCTGGTGCGCGACGTTTTCGCGAGTCGCGGGCATAAATCGGAGATTGTCTGCTCGGCCGTTTCGCCCCGAGGGTATACCTTGGAGTTGTGTCCAACCGCCTGATAAACGAAAAAAGTCCCTACCTGCTCCAGCACGCGCACAATCCCGTGGATTGGTATCCGTGGGGCCAAGCGGCGCTCGATAAAGCCCGCCAGGAAGACAAGCCGATTTTTCTCTCCGTTGGATATTCCACTTGCCACTGGTGCCATGTCATGGAGCGCGAATCTTTCGAGAACGAAGGTGTCGCGAAGGTCTTGAATGAGCACTTCGTGCCGGTGAAAGTGGATCGGGAAGAGCGGCCCGATCTGGACCGCGTCTACATGCTGTTCGTACAGGCGTCCACCGGCAGCGGTGGATGGCCGATGTCGGTTTGGCTGACGCCGGAAGGCAAGCCGTTTTTCGGCGGGACGTATTTCCCGCCCGACGCCCGCTACGGACGTCCGGGATTCACCACGATTCTCCAAAGCCTGGCCCGCGCCTGGCGCGACGAGCGCGACAAAATCGAGCAGTCCGGCACGCAGGTGCTCGAACAGCT
>JAOAPR010000008.1 GCA_025463005.1 Bryobacterales bacterium
CATTGGTCTCGGATGCCGATTCCGTCGATGACCGCGCTCCGGTGTCGCTGCTCACTATGCACAACGCCAAAGGTCTGGAGTTCCCGGTCGTGTTCATCGCCGGATTGGAGGAAGGGCTGTTTCCGCATAGCCGCTCCATTAACTCGGGCGAGGTGACGGCCATGGAGGAGGAGCGCAGGCTGTGCTATGTGGGCATGACGCGCGCGCGCAAGAAGCTCTATCTGAGCTGGGCGCGCTACCGGCGCAGGTTCGGCGCGGGGCAGCCCGAAGCGTCTATTCGATCGCGGTTTCTCAAAGAAGTGCCCGCGATGTTGATCGAAAGCGTTCGCGGCGATCAGGGCCATGTCGATCTGTACGCCGAGCGGCACATGGTCCGCGAAACCGCCCAGCGGAACCTCTATACTGGAAAGACTTACAACTCAGTGGAGGCGATCCAGCAGTTTTTCGGCGGCAGCTCGCCGAAGCCGGCTGCTGCCCCAAAGCCGGCAGTGCAGCCGGCACAGCAGCTAGCGAAGCCGGCGGCGAAACCAAAGAAACTGGGTCCTGGCTCGGCGATCGAGCATGCCAAGTATGGCCGGGGCACGGTGTTGCGCCTGGAAGGAACCGGCGAAGACACCAAGCTGACGGTGAGTTTTCCGGGGTACGGGTTAAAGAAACTGATCGCGAAATACGCGGGAATCAAGGTCGAATGAACACTACGAAAGTTACCGACAAAGCAGAACGGAAGAAGCTGAAGCGGGCGGCGCGCAAGAAAGCCGCCCCCAAAGCCAAGCGCCCCGATGACGTGGTGCGCGGCTCCCGCAAGCAAAAAGTCAGGAAGATGGTGAAGGGTCAGAGTAAGCGGTAGATCTGATGGGCGGGCTGAAGCCCGCCGGAGGTCTGGAGACCTGCCCCCACTGTCGATCATGCCGAGCCTGACTCGCACCAAGTCGATCGCCGAGCTGATCTCAGCCAGCGAGGCGCATTCCGGCCGGCTCCGTCGCCATCTCGGCTTGTGGAGCCTGGTCGCACTCGGAATCGGCTCGGTCATCGGCGCCGGGATTTTCACGCTCACCGGTACCGCCGCGGCCGGTCTCCAGTTCGATTTCCAGTCGATCTACAAAGCCCCGGTGCTCGACCTGCTGATGCACGGCCGCAACGCCTTGGGCGTCACGGGACGGCCGGGCGCGGGACCAGGGATTTCACTATCGTTCCTGCTGGTCGCGGTCGCCTGCGGATTCGCGGCGCTGTGCTATGCCGAGCTCGCCTCCATGATCCCGGTGGCGGGCAGCGCCTATACCTACGCTTACGCGACGATGGGCGAGATTTTCGCCTGGATCATCGGCTGGGACCTGATTCTCGAGTACGCCGTTTCCAACATGGCGGTCGCGGTCGGATTCTCGGCGTATCTCAACGACCTGCTTGAGAACGTCACCGGATTTCGACTGCCTGAATCGCTATCGAATCCCGTATTTGTCGAAGACAAGCCCACCGGAGCGATTTTCAATCTACCGGCTTTCTTGTTGATCATGGTCCTCACCTGGATCCTGGTGCGCGGCGTTCGCGAGAGTTCGCGGGCCAACAATTGGATGGTGGTGATCAAGATTGCGGCGATCCTGTTATTTGTTTTCGGCGCCTCGCGCGCGGTCAATACCGCCAACTGGCACCCGTTCCTGCCTAACGGATTTTCGGGCGTGCTCACCGGCGGCGCGATCGTCTTTTTCACCTACATTGGATTCGATTCGGTGTCGACCGCGGCCGAGGAATGCAAACAACCGCAACGCAACATGCCGCTCGGGATTCTGATCACGCTGGCAGCGTGCGCCATTCTGTATGCCGCGGTTGCGCTGGTGCTGACCGGCATCGCGCGGTGGGACACGCTCAACAACGCCGCGCCTGTGGCGAACGCTCTCAAGATGCTGGGATACAACCGCCTCCGTCTAATCGTGACGATCGGCGCGCTGCTCGGGATGATTTCATCTTTGCTTGTGTTCCAGTACGGGCAGGCGCGAATCTGGTTCGCAATGTCGCGCGACCGCCTGCTGCCCGCACTCTTCTCGCGGGTGCATCCGAAGTACGAGACGCCGCATGTCAGCACCTGGATCGCGGGGTTCGTGGTCGGCATTCCCGCGGGCATCCTCGACATCGGCACGCTGGGCGATCTGACCAACATCGGCACGCTGTTCGCGTTCGTGGTGGTATCGGCCGGCGTGATCATCCTGCGGCGCAAGCAGCCCGCGTATCCACGTGGGTTCCGCGTCCCGTGGGTCCCGTTTCTGCCCTTGCTCTCGATGGCCTGCTGTTTGGTGCTGATGCTGAGCCTGCCGCTTGAAACCTGGATCCGGTTCGTGGTGTGGCTGCTGATCGGGCTGGCGATTTATTTCCTCTATAGCCGAAAGCAGACTCCCGCAACGTAATCGTCCGCAAGCGGGGGGCTGGCCGCCAGTGCGAGATCCGTGATCGGGCTCCGATAGAAAATCTTCAAGTTTTTTCCTTGTAACTCATCGCGTGAGTGATACGTGTCCACCACGTAGACTTGCGTCTGTTGCGGATCGAACTTGTCATCGATCTCCTGAATCGAGTTCGGCTCGGCGAGCTGGTAAAAGTTCAAAGGCCCGCGGTACTCCCAAGTGGACGCAACGTGCGTCACCTGATGCTCCCGGTTCAGACACGTGAGAACGGCGTAAGTGTTCTGCACGTCGGCATCCCATTGCCACTCTTTGAAATAGGTCAGCCGCAGGCACAGGAGAAAATACGTCGCCATGAGCGCGAGCGCTCCAATGAAACACGCGCGCAGATTTCGACCCAGGACTGAGGGCGGTGGAATCGCGGCCAATACGCCAGCGACGATCATGAAGAGCGGGAACAAATAGATCGCAGTACGATCCTTCGGCAGAAGAATGCCGAACAAGCGGAACGCCATCCAATGGAGGACCACCGTAACGGCGAATAGCGCCGCGGCAGCCCCTCCGAATCGTGCAATTTTAGCTTTAGTTCTCGAAACGATTAAATACGACAGCCAGATCAAGCCGGTGACGCCAACCAGCGGGAACACCAGCGGTTTGAGAAAAACGAAGCGGGTCTGGAATAGTGAAGCCGCGATGATGGTGGCGAAAGTCTCGCCCAGGCTTTTGGCGCCGTAGATCAATTCACCAGGACGCCAATGCGTGAGTGCGTAGCCGGAGACGATCGCCGTGACGGCCGCTCCAGGTAAGGTGCAGGCGGCCAGAACGCTTACCCACTGGTTCGGGCGCCGGTACAAGGCGCAGAAAAGAATCACGGCCATCGCCACGAGATTTACGAAGGCGAAAGAGAGGTTCGCGTTAACAGACATGCCGGAGCAGGCTGAAGAGACCGCACAGGCCACAACCAGAGAACGTTCCTGCATGTGCGACTCGGCGGAATACACGATTGCCCACATCAGGAATCCCAGAGCCAGGCCATACCCGCGCGCCGCGACCAGATAATCGAAGATGAATGGATTGAACACCAGGCACACGAACACCGTGAGTTGCACGAACAGCGATACTCCCAACAGGCGGCACAGACGGTAAGCGGCAGCTATGTACAGTCCGGCGCCGATCAGCGCGGGCAGTCTTGCGGTGAATTGCGAGAGTCCCAGCCACTTGGTGAATCCATACATCAGCGTCGAATTCAGGATGTGATTATTGGCGGCATACTGCAGATATATCCGCTGGAAGACGAAGACGTTGTAGGTGACCGACTCGTCGATGGTAATGGACTGAACCGCGGCGCGTGTAACGGCCCAAGCCATCGCAAAGACGGCGACGGCGCCCAGAATCCACCGCGAACGGACCTCTGTCCGGGAGCTCCTCATTGCGCCGGATAGTAACCGTCGCGAGACTGGACGGTGAGCCCTTTTCGTTTTACCGAAACGCGAAGTTTTCGATAACCCGGGTGATTGTTGACGGGTGTGAATCCGAGGCTGTACTGGTTCCGCAGCTCGTTTTCAATTCGGGCATAGATCTTTTCGAGCGTTTCAGCGGCGGTGAGGTCAAAAAACGTTCCGCCGGTTTCCTTAGCGATCCGCTCCAGGGCCTTCCGGCCTTCGCGAGGAACCGGCGAGCCGCCCTGAGAGGCAGGAACCTCAAACGCGAAGACGTCGCGGTCCAGAAATCGAATCGAAAAGACCCGGGCATCGGCCCGCTGCGCCGTCTCCACTGCCGCGCCCAGCGACGCCGAACTGCTGGTGTCGTATCCGTCGGAAAGAACGATCAGCGCCTTGCGTCCAGCCTGGGGCGCGATTTTGCGGGCGGCGAAAACGATTGCATCGTAGAGCGCCGTTCCCTGGGCGCCGGTGGCTTTCAAATCCAGCTCCGGAAGGCTGAGATCGTTGAACAGTTCCACCTGACGGTCGAATCGGACAAGAAATGCCTGGTCTTTGGATTTCCGAAGGATCTGATTAAGAAACTGCTGGCCCGCGCGACGCTGCTGGGCGAGCACGGTGCGCTGGCTTCCACTTACATCAACCAGCAGGCCGATCGTCAGGGGCTGGTCAGCTTGCGGCGAAAAGTAACGGATGGCTTGCGTACGCCGATCTTCCTGGAGTGTGAAATCGTCCTGGGCGAGTCCCCGGACCAGTTGTCCCTGTTTAT
>JAOAPR010000025.1 GCA_025463005.1 Bryobacterales bacterium
GTTGCTGTCTCGTCCACCAAACGAGCATATCTGGTGTGCGAACGAGAACATTGGACGGTAGGATTTCCCGCGGTACGCTTCGCCCAAGTCCCTTTGCCAGTTGCTTCAGAAAGTCAATGGTCAGAGCCTCACCGGCGTCGAGATAAGGTGGACCGCCATCGGGAGAGTCCCTGGGCTGGTGCATCGTCGCGAACGATTGCTGGCCGTCCGAGTACACCAGAATGGCCTTTGAAAGCCCAAAGCTGGAGTTGGAACCGAAGTGCGCTGACTTGGTCATGATCTCTTCTCCTCGTTTACGCGGATTGCTTCCCAACGCGGAACCAAATTCAGCACGCGCCGCGCGGCGACGAGCGTATCCAGAACGCCACCCAAACAGTCGAATGCCTTCCGCGTGCTTTCCCGATCCGTCCCGTTGAGCGGAATCAGCGGCCAGGGCTCCGGTGTCAGCTCCAGCATCGATTGGCGCTCGTCGTCGAAACACGCCTCGATGGCATCGCCCAATTGGTAGATCGCCAGCAGAACCGGAACTGGAGGATTGCAATCGCAAAACAGTTCGCGGACAGGCTCCGGGATCTCCGGAAGCTTTACCCTGTCGGATAACCGCTTGAGTTCGAGAGTTGCTCTCAGCAGACGTGCTGCTCGGCTCTTGGGCGCCATCCGCGACAGCATGGCCTTCAAGCCCTTGCCGCCCAGTGGCTTTCGTTTCATGCAAGGAGGCAGAATCTTGTTGCGATCCGGTAGCGCCGCACGGTCCTCGCCATCCGCCTCGGGTTCGTAATTGTCTTCGAGAATTGAGATGTGCTCTTCCGCGTCGCGGTCGTCGTAAACCCGGAAGTGACTCCCAACGCTGTTCAGGAACATACGGGCAAACGTCGTCGGCAAACGAGGATGTTCATTTTCACAGAGGGCCAGGGCCGGCGCGAGATTCACGAATCCGCACGAAGACGCCTCCACGCAGAGAAAAATTTGCGAGCCGTCCGGCTCTTCTTCGCTCTCGCACCATTCATGCGGGTCCGTGGAAAGAGTCACGGAAAGTTCGAATGCCTCGTCGATCTCGGATTCTCCGTGGCTCCGTACGAAGCGATCAAGCGTGCGCCGGAGGAACTTCGCGGGTTCCCCGGCGCATGCTTCCCAATCGGATGGATTCGCGATTCCGAGTTCGACCAGAATCGTGGCAAAGCGAGCCGATGCCGCGTCGCTGCCGAATGACGAATGGTGAAGAGCGACGCTGTCGAGCCGCGGCACGTCTAGACTGCGCCCCCGTGCAATTAGCCAGGGGGCACAAGCCCGGCCGGTGCCTTCGTGGCCGGCCTCTTTCGGCCGTAGGTGTTCTGTTGGAGTGCTTGCGAGAGGATGAAGCAGTACTGCTGGAATTGCGGACATTGCTTGAACTCCCGAACGACTTCGCTGGTCTTACCAGTGTTGCCTTCAATGACTCGCCGAAGCCCTTCTAGGACCTTCTTCTTGGTCATCCCTTGGTGCCGATCGCTTTCGTGAAGTGATAGACCAGCTTGTTGCCGACTGCCTCCGGACCTGTAACGGCAGCAGTCGCAATTTCTGGGTACGTGGCCGAAAATGCAGTTCGGACTTCGTCCACGCTGAGCTTTGCATTGGGATCCGGCAATCGAAGCCCGTCATAGCGGAATTCTCGAGCCATGGTTTCGATGGTCATGGTGATATTCAAACCTCCTTTCAGTCGGGATAAGAACTTGCGGATGCGCTCGGATGTTGCGGTGGCGGCGCCGTCGCATCGTCTTCTGCAGGTTGCTCAACGAGGTCGGCGTCGGCCTGATCCGTTGCCGTATCGAACAAGCTCCCGTTTTCGCCCGTGGGAGGGGTCGTTTTGCTACCGAACACGGGTTTGCCGTCCTTGAACTGGGTCGGAGGATTCGGACTCGGAGGGGTGCTCGCCGTCTTTGAACCGTTCCCTTTCTTCTTGTCGTCCAGCTTCTTCTTGTTCTCGGCTTCCAATGCCTTAACCGCGGCAGCGTGCTGCGTTTTCAGTTCATCCAAGTTCGACCCCGTCCTGGCGATCGATTCGGTAAAGGTCGCGAGCTGGCCGGGCAATTCCCTGTCCAGTTCCTCGGCCTTGCCCGTGATCGAGAGGGGCGTGGTGAGCGCCGTATTCTCATCTGAACTGCCATCGACGACGAGCTTGCGCGGGATGATATTCACCCTTAGCAGTCCCTGGCCGACATCCGAAATGGTGATCATGACAGCGCGCTGTCTGAGCAACGGCATCAATTCTGTAAACACTGTGTTAAATCTCCTTCCTCCTTTGAATGTTGGGATCGGTCCCCGAAACCAACTCGAACCATCAGCAATTCCAAACGCCATGCTTCATGGCTCCGGATATAATCCAGGCAGCTATGAACCATGCTGACCCCAACACGATGCGGGCTAGGGCTCGCCAGGCGACCGAAATCTTGAAGACGCAACTGCTCGGGACGGGAACCATAGAGCCTTTGGTCGCGCTGTACTTCGATGACCACATCGAGCAGGTTGAGTTTCAAGATCCCTCCGTCTTGGAACACTTTGACGTCAGGACTGCACGGAGCTTCGACTACTTGCGAACTGTGGTGGGAATCAAGAAACCGCAGGCAGCCATGATTACGCTGGATGTTCGCATGGGACCGTTCGAGTCCGACGAGCGGGACGTCCTGGCCGACACCACCGCCATATTCCTGATGCTCGATTCTCCTCTTTTAACGATCCAGGTTCTTCTGCCTTACACACGTTGTGGCGGGGGAATCGCCGTGTCAAATGTTCACTACACGGAGATGCCCGGCGACGAGGGCGGGGCGCCGTGCCAGCTTTTCAAGGTCTTCCCGGATGTAGCCGCGGCAGTGTGTTGAACCGGTCGATCACGCATCAAGGGCGGTGCGTCGCCTAAAGGCGGTGGCGTTTTTCACCCTCTCTATGTCTATCCGGCGTTTATTTCGGAGCCGTTCACACGCAATTGCTAAAATAGCTCTGCGCGCCTGATCCAGGACCAGCCCCAGGCCGCGGCCGTGCCCCATTGGCTTCAGAATGTTCCAATAGGAAGTTGGTCCTTCGGTCCGTGGAAATCTGATAATCCATTTGAGGATCAAGCGATGCCGCTCGTCATTCCGGACGCTATCCAACGTGCGCTCAGGTCGCTCGACGAAAAGCGTGAGCAGTTGGTGCCCTATAAAATAGCGGGGGCGATCACCGAGATTCGCCAATCTCTGACGGCACAGAGTCGGGATGAACAAAGCGGCGCATGGGCGGAGCTTTCGGCTTTTCAATTTGCTGCGGGCCGAGGGGAGCCTTGGGGAACCTATTTTGGGCCGTTGTCTTCAGGAACCCGTTCAGATGGGCTCGAATTCTATTTTCCTGATGTCAGAGAGGCAGATTCGGAAATAGTGGGCTACTGGAAGGCTCGAGTGTCCGAGGTCAGTCATCCGGTTCTCAGGGCTCGGTATGCCGATGTCGTATGGGATCTGTCCGAAGCTGCAGGAAAGATTCGTCGGGACCCATCTTTTGCACGTATTGCCATAGATTCATACATTGACACAGTCGATGCAGGCCTCTTCAAGGCTCCCACCGAAGCAGCTCTATACCTTACCCGAGCGATGGACCTCGGTCTTTCGCTGAACGACAAGGCGCGGGTGGAGCGTGTTCGAGATTGTATGCTCGGTTTCTATGACAAACACGGGATAGCAAGCCACCCGGGAACTTGGGGCTTCCTGTTCGACGAACTCCTTCAGAACAAGAAGATCCCCCTTTCAGAGGATCAGAGAAAACAGATCGTGGACACCCTTGAGAATATATTGCAGATCTGCTCGACACTCGAGTCTGGGGACTTTGATCCTTTCTCTGCACAGAGTGCCGCTGAACGATTGGCGAGCTACTACCACGGGCGCGGGAAGACGGAAGACAGGAACCGAGTCATCCAGACGTACGGACAGGCGTTTGAGCGAATATCCCAAGACGCATCCTCACTATTGGCGATGAGTTGGCTTGCGCCCGTGATCGACGCCTATCGCAATATCGGGTTGGCTGAGGACCTGAAACGCGCACTGTTGCTCTATTCTGGCAAAGGCGAGAGCGCCAATCAGGAGATGAAGACCATCTCGGTTCCGGTTGAAATAACCCAAGGAGAGCTTGAGGCCTACTTAGAGGCGATGGTGGACGGCAGCCTTGAAGAGTGCCTGATCCGCATGGCCCGTAGATTTACGCCAAACGTGGAGGAGGAGCGAAGTCTCATGCAGACCATAGCGAAAGAGCATCCCCTGCTCGGGCGAATCGGCGTTGAGAAGATTGCCGATGGTCAAGTCGTCGGTGGCGCGGGCTCGATCATCGATGACGAGGAGGGACGGCTTGTGTTTCAAATCGCCGAGCGAATTGGAAGCTACATCGGGCTACTCGGCCTTGCTCTCGATAGGGCTCGGGATCGGCACCAGATGGCCGTTGACAATGTTATGGGCGTGCTCTACAAGTCACCCTTGTTCACCGAAAACAGACGGACTCTGATCGAGGATGGCTTCAGGGCCTATTTCAACGGCGATTTCGTGAAAGTAATTCACGTCCTCATCCCCCAGATTGAGGAATGCCTGCGAACATTATTGAAGCTTTCGGGCGAACCGGTGAATAAGCCGAAGGGGCAAGGCAAAGGGCTCTTACAGCAAAAGAACCTGAACGAAATACTCGCTGAGCCCACGATTGGAACGAAACTAGGAATGGACATTAGGACGTACTTGCTTACCCTTTTGGCGGACGCTCGCGGTCTGAATCTTCGAAATCGCGTTAGTCACGGGCTTATGACTGCGGCCGAGTGCTCACGCCCATTCGCAGACAGGGTCTTTCATGTCTTTCTCGTGCTCGCCTCGTTCCGTGCGGAACCAACTCCGTCAGAGTGAATCGTAGACGTCAGGGCAGCAAACTCATTGCGAGCTAAGAACGCCAGGCGGCCCACTGGACCCCATTCTGGTTAGTAGCAACTCGGATGTAATGTGCGGCCTGCCACAAGGAGGTAAAGTCAGCCCGTTGAAGTGCCTCTGCGGAACTTGTAACGCCAGATTCCTGCGATTGGTGGTGGTCGGCCTTTTCGCAATCGGTCAGATCAGCTGCAACTTGAATCGATTAATGACCAGGTCCGCTCCTTCTACCGTCTTCTCAAGGTTCAGCGCCTGCTTGATCGCCTCCAACTCCACGGAAGTCTCCTGCTTGCGGATGCCGGATACAACAGCTTTCCGAAACTCCTCTCCGGTTCCGGCGAGAAGCTCTAGCCATTGAGGCAGAGGTAGCGTCACAGTGATGTGTTTGTATTCGGCGGGCACCTTGGCTTCGTCAATGATCCTGACCGAGGGCGGGCACTTCCTCTTCTTGAGAGTGTTCGTTCGGCCCTCCAACTTCTTCACCCCGAGGTAGTCCAGGACGCGCAGCACCATGGCGCTCACGCGCTCGGCTGTTGCTTCGAAGTGTTTCTGCCGAGCTTGCAGCCTCTTCCCTTCGGCCTTGGCCAACTCGGCCATCCCTTCGCAGAAGTGGATGAAGTCGGCCACGCGGTCGCGTTTTTCCGCCGCTCCCTCCAGGTACACTGTCAGCGCCCGCTCGATCTCCGGCGTAAGCCCTTCCTCTTCGGCCGACTCGGCCAGAAGCACCAGGCTCTCTTCGATCTGAAATAGCGTGAAGTCTTTTGCAAGTTCCGTGGACGCCGCGATCTCGGCGACCACCGCTCCGCAGCCATTGTCATGGTCTGGCATTGAGAGTCTCCTCCATGCGGTTGAAGACCCGTACCGCCTGGTCGGGATTGAGCTTAGCCTTGGGGTTGAGCCGTAGCTCGCCTAGAATCTTCACGTACTCGGCGTTCCCAAGAGTTCGCTTTGCCTCTCCGAAACGCACTCGGAACGCGTCCAGCAACATCCGGTAGACATCGCGCGCCTTTTCCAGACTCGGGATGTTGGTCACTTCGCGATAGCCGTGCCGGCCGAGAATGTCGCCGTATTCAGGCACTCCCAAGACGCTCCGCATGCCGGTGAAGCGTGCAGCCATGTTCCGACTCGTGAGGCCAGTGGGCGAGGCGTTCCGGCTCTGAGTGCTGTTCGGCATCGATGCTGGCCTCGAGGCGGGCTGTGATACTGTGGACCTCGATCCGTTCTGGTGAGCGCCGCTGCCGTCTCGGGTGCGCTCATCGTGGAGCCCCTTGTATACGTCCATGCCGATTCCCAAGTAGCTCGCGCACTTCGAGAGCGCATCGGTGCAGGCGCCTTTGTAAGCGTCACCGCGATCCGGATTGTCGTTCCCGCCGAACTGCTCGATAACAATGGAGTATTTCGGGATCGTCAACGTCGCTCTCACCACCACCATCCGGCCGGTTTCGACGATTTCGTTGTCTATATGCCAGCCGTTCAATCCGAACACATCGTTCAGCCGTTCGACAACGTAGATGACTTTGATTCCCGAGAGCCCCGGCTTCTGCGGGTTGGGCGACACTGCCTCGCGCGGAAGTGGCTCCTTCAGCTTAATTTTCAGGTCCTCCGGGAGCTGCGGCAAATCCTCGGAGTGCTCCGTGGGCGGAGATGAGATTGTCGCCGCATCGTGGGCTTGGTCAACCCCGTTTACTGGTTGCATTTTGCTTCTCCTTCCAGATCGAAATTTCTCTTCTTCTCTAGCGGCAGTTCGAGTTGGACTGAGCCGGCCTCCCTCGTTTCTTCAACGCTCTTTCGGATCGCGTGAGCCGCTTTGCTGCCGATCGCGTTTTCGAGTTCCAGCCAGGTCGCCTCGTAGATCCGCTCCAGGTCGTCTCGTTCTTTGCGGATCTGTTGAACTTGCCTCTCCGGCACGCGGGGGTTGAGGATACGAGCATCCAGCAGTCCGAGCATCCGGAAGCGCGCAGTCTGTTCTTCTCGGCTGATCGTGCTCAGGAACAGGCGGTCGTCGGCCGCATAGGCCGACTCCGGATTCGTCCAGTTCCGGCGTCGGATTTGGAAGTGGAACGGACTCGATACGATCGGCTCGAGAATCCTATCGCGGACGAGCTGCGCTATCAGCAAGTCAAAGCCCAGCGTTTCCGCCTGGAAGCCCAAGCCTGCGGCTCGCTGCAAATCCGTTCGACTGATCGCGCTCTTTCGTGACCGCAAAACGGCGGTCAGACAACGCTGGTACAGAACCGGCTCCATCGGCCGCAGGTCCAGCAGCGGAAGCTAGCCAAGGAATGACTGCCACTCGTACCGTAATTCAGCCGATCGGCGCCCAGAATCGGATAAACCTTCCTCTGTCATGTGCTTACACTTT
>JAOAPR010000079.1 GCA_025463005.1 Bryobacterales bacterium
CCGTGAGAGGAAATATTGACAAAGGCCCTTGGGCGTCCCAGTTGCCCGTTACGGCAATCGCCGAGGCTCGATCGGCCTTGATCTACGTCCTGCACGACATTGAGCAACTGGACCTCGATCCTGCCGCCGCCGAGTTCAACATCGTCGTCAGCGGACACTCGCACAAGCCTAGCCGCACCGAACGCGCGGGTGTCATGTATCTGAACCCAGGGAGTGCTGGCCCCAGGCGTTTTCAATTGCCGATCACGGTCGCGCGACTTAATTTGCAGAAGTTACCGTGGAGTGTTGAGTTCATCGACTTGTCGGATGGAAAGACCTAGCTGCTGTTCGACCTCGGCTCTCTTTCCATCCCAGAATTCATGCGCGAAGTGAAGGTGCTTCCCATTGACACCGACGAAATGCGCTCCACAGGACCCGAGTTCAAGCAGGTGCGGGCGGAAGTAACCACAGATTGAGACTTCGCTGACAGTAACGACGCGGTGTTTTTCCGACGTTACGAGGGCGACCTGTAGTCCTTGCTCATCCGTTTCCGACGAGAGACAGACGCCCGCTTCGTCCAGGAGAGCACGCAGCTTAGTTTCAGCGTCGAAATATGGAGGGAAGCCGACAATACCGGAGTTACGCGGTTCGTCAGGACAGAAGCGCGCGAACTGCCCGTGGCATGCCCAGACGTCTTCGGCGATGAGAAGCGAATCGCCATCGGTGAGCCACTCGCGGATAGCAGAAGGCAAACGCCAAAGAATGACATCGTTGTCCAGCGAGAGCACGTGGCTTTCGGGCACTACCGGCACTGGCGCGAATTTCCAGGCGACCCCTTCAGCCATGTTGGGGTCAAGGCGGGAAACAATCCACGGCGGGATCTCACCGGTGGAATCGTGCCATTCGACGTAATTCGCCAGGCGGCCAAGGCGCGCTCGGGCAGATTCCGGATCTATGGTGTTGACACAGACTACGTAGCGCTGGCGTGGCCCGAAGACCGCACGAGCGCCTGCTATCGAAAGGCCGAGCGCGTCAAATCCACGGGAGCTGACATCACCGATGGTCCAGCGGATGGTTAGGGCCATTTGGAAGTCGAACGGAGCAAGTCGCGTGCCAAGGCCCGACGTTGCATTCACGTGAAATGACCTTGCGGGGCTGTCATCTCCGTAGAACATTCGATAGAATTCGTCAAGCACGGCCGGTCCGAAGGAGGTCGCAACCATGACTGCATCGGCGCTCGCGATACTTACAGTCGCGTTAAGCACGCCGCTCGTGATACCTGTCCAGGCCCAGTGGCTGAATCACCCTACGCCGGGCATCCCGCGCACACCCGACGGCAAGCCGAATCTCGCGGCACCCGCGCCGCGCGCGCCCGACGGTAAGCCCGATCTGTCGGGTCTGTGGAACAAGATTTCGCCAAAGTATTCGCGCAATATCGCAGCGGACCTGAAGCCCGGAGAAATCCAACCTGGGGCGGAAGCGTTGGTTCGGAAGCGTAAGGAAGATCTGGGCAAAGATTATATGAACGTGCTGTGTGTGCCGTTGGGCCCGGGGTACAGCACTGACGCGGACAGCACCGGCGCGGAAATGATGAAGATTGTCCAGACTCCAAGCCTTATCCTGATCCTCAACCCCGATCTCACTTATCGCCAGATTTTCATGGACGGCCGCGCATTGGAGACCGCTCCCAATCCGAGTTGGATGGGCTACTCGGTGGGGCACTGGGACGGCGACACGCTGGTGGTGGAGAGTTTCGGATTCAATGACCGCACGTGGCTGGATCACGATGGCCATCCGCACACCGAAGCGCTGCGCATGACCGAACGATACCGGCGGCGCGACTTCGGGAACCTGGAACTCGACGTAACGCTTTCGGATCCGGCCGTTTACACCAGACCCTGGACCGTATCAGTCCGCGCGGAATTGGCCGCCGATACCGAGCTGCTCGAATGGGTCTGCAACGAGAAAAGCAGCGAGGTCGAGCACTGGATCGGAAAAGCGTCAGATGAAAAGAAATCCGAGGTAAAAGTCGCCCCGGAGATTCTGGCGAAGTACGTGGGCACTTACGAGGAGCAGCCGAGGCTCTGGAGGCTCGTCCCGCGTGTAGTCGAGATTACGGTTTCGGGCAGTACGCTATTTGCCGACATGGACGGAAGGGGGAAGACGCCGCTTGTGGCGCAGTCCGAAACGTCCTTTTCCGGATTGTATGGACTGGGGGTGGAGTTCCTTAAGGGCAATGGCGGCCCAGCGGAGCTCCTGGTGAAGCACGTGTCGGGCGATTACCGGTTCGAACGCAAGAAGTAGGAGCGTCAAAACTGATATTCGGTCGGGGTGATCCCCTTGGCGCGTAGGTACATCTCGGCCGAAGCTCGATGATGCGTGGTGTGGTCCATTAGGAACATCAGCAGTTCCAAACCGGTCATGGACCCCTCTCCGCTGCTGTAGGTCTTGTTTATCTGCGCCGGCGTGAGCTTCGAAACCTTGTCGATCGAACTGTCAAATGACTGCCGCACATACACCAGTACGTCCTTTTTGTTCATCGAAGCCGGCTTCCCGGGATTGGGCTTATCGTTCGAAAAGGGCGCCAACAATCCTGCCTGCTCCTGCGCAAGATGCGTCATCTGTTCTCCGAAGCTCATCTGCGGAGGGGTCAGCTTAAAGCCGTAATCAGCCTCCGGCATCTGGTCCGCTACCTTCAGCGTGAAGTCGCGCGAGGTCTTCAAATGCTTCAATACCACCGCCTTGATGTCGGTCTGCGCGAATGCGGGCAAACCGGCTAGAGCAACGCAGGCGATCGTCATTCGGTGGAAAAGGAATCTGGAAGCCATAAACTTTCTCCTCCTACAGATTGTAGCGACTGTAGAATGCAACGAGCTATTCGGGTGGCTCGTCCGGCAGATCGCCCAACCGGTTCTCGAAACGAGTGAACTGGCCCAGGAAGAGCAGCGGGACCTTCCCGATGGGGCCGTTGCGCTGCTTGGCGATGATCAGATCAGCCTGGCCCTTCACGCTGAGGTCGTCTTTCTTATAGATTTCCTCGCGGTGGATGAAACCGACCAGGTCGGCATCCTGCTCGATAGATCCCGAGTCGCGCAGATCGCTCAAGATCGGCTTGTGATCCCCCTGCCGCGTCTCCGAGGCTCGGCTCAATTGAGACAGGACCAGAAACGGAACGTCCAAGTCCTTGGCCATTAGCTTCAGACCGCGCGAAATGGCCGATACTTCCTGGTTGCGGTTTTCGCTACGGCCGCTGCTACTACTCATGAGCTGAAGATAATCGATGATCACCAGGCTCAGACCATGCGTGTTCTTGAGCCGTCGCAGCTTGGAGTGCACGTCCATCAAGTTGACGCCGGCCGTATCGTCCAGGAACAAGGGAGATTCGGTCAATTGCGCCAGCGCGACATGGAGCTTGCGCCGTTCGTCTTCGTTCAGGTAGCCGGCTCGGAACTTGTGCTGATCGACTCTCGCACCCGCGCATAAGAGGCGCGTCAGGAGGCTGGCCGACGACATTTCGAGGGAGAAGACCGCCACCGGTTTCTGCATCTGCGGGTGCGTCGCCACGTGCTGGGCGATGTTCAGCGCCAGAGCCGTCTTGCCCATAGACGGGCGAGCCGCCAGGATGATCAGCTCGCCAGCGTGCAGTCCGCCGGTCATCTCATCGAACTTCGTGAAGCCGGTGCTCAGGCCGCGAACTCTCTGGCTGGGGTCGAGAAAGGCATTCGCCCCACCCGGGAATCGCTCGACGATGCTGGCGGGTGTGGATAGCTGCTCGCTGGCGGACGCCTCGCCAAGCTTCAGCAGGGATTCTTCCGCCGACGCCAGGATTTTGTCCGGTTCGTCTTCGCCGATCAGGCAGCGGTCGATGATCCTCTGCGAGCTGAAGATCAGCTTGCGCAGCAGAGCCTTGTTCCGGACGATGCGAACGTAGCTGTCGAGGTTGGTGATCTCCGGCAGGCCGTCGTCGAGCGAGACCAGGTACGCCAGACCGTCCACCGATTCGAGCTGGCCCTGCTTCATCAGCTCTTCGGCCAGTGTGACGCGGTCGATATGCTCGCCGCGGCCGTAGAGATCCCTCATCCGGCCGTAGATGCGGCGGTGCTTTTCCAGGCTAAAATCTTCGGGCGAGAGAGAGCCCGCCACCTGAAGGTAGACCGAATCGTTGAGCAGGATAGAGCCGAGCACCAGCCGCTCGGTGTCCACACTCGCGGGCAGACCTCTTTCAAATGTCAGATCTGCAATTGCCATGTTCTTACGGTGTCTCTTACCTTAACTGGTTCGTCACAATGAGCGAAAGCTTTTTAAGCCGTTCGCCTTCTAACACTTAAGGCGAGGATAAACCTGTGGAAGAAATCGGCTGGCCCGGTGGACGCCAAGTTGTTGAGCGGAAAGCCGCGGCGGAGCGATTTCCACACGTATTCCCCAAACCATTTTATCGCGATTTGTTTTGGACCTTGCCGCTACTTCTTGGCGTCGTCTTTTGCGGAGGTATCCGGCAGGGGCTCGATCACAGCCGTCGTAATCTTGTCCAGCCGCGGGAAATTCTTTTCGAGGAATACGTTGCCCTGGTTCATGATCTCGCCCTGAAGTTCGGTGACCTGCTCGGCGTAGCCGCTATAAAGCATATCGAGGATATCCAGACCCTCGATCACCTCGCCGAAGGGGGCGAACCCCATGCCGTCCAGATAGTCGTTGTTGACCTTGCTGATGAAGATCTGCACGCTGCGGCTATTTTTTGCGCCGGTTGCTGCGAACGTCACCATGCCGCGCTTGTTGGATTGAATCGGCCGGTCGTCGAAGATGGTCCGCTCCATCCAGACGCGGGTCACTTCCGGCCGCGCCGGGATTCCGAACTGTGCAAACTGCCGGGTGGAACGAAAGACGTAGATGTTGTTGTAGAATCCGGCGCGAACCAGGTTGTAGAAGCGGTCGGCTCCAATGGGCGCCCAGTTCTTGGTAACGCGGATGACGATAGGTCCCTTGGT
>JAOAPR010000104.1 GCA_025463005.1 Bryobacterales bacterium
GGACGCTCCTGGGTATCGGGCTCCAGGAAAATGACTTCCGCCCCGATTTCCTCCGAAGTGCGCAAGGCTTCGGTAAATGGATCGGCCGGTTCAACGGGAACGTAAATCGCCCGATCGTCGTCGCCGGCCTCGCTTGATGGGGTGTAGAGAATCACCGACATCTCCGGCAGACGTTGCAGCGCGCGCCGGTAGGCCGGTTCCAGGAACCCCGGCAGCTCCACGGCCACGATCTGCGGTTTTTCGGCCAGCAACAGGCGGCGCAGCGCGACGGCGAATTCGATGCGGCCCGGTACCACCGGGAAGTAGCGGACCCGCCCGCGCTCCAGGCTTCCGAGCTTGATGTCAGTTTCGAGTGACATAGCGCAGGGCCTCTTCTCCAAGAGTCTGCACGATGGCGGTACGAATCATGTCGGAGCTTACGTGCGTGGACCCGTTCGACCCATGGGCCAGCTTCATGGCGAACCGCGCGATGTTGATCCCGTCGCGGGCGGTATAGCGTTCGTCGGCCGCGTGCGCCCGCTGCAGAAAATCGGTGACGTAACTCAGGATGTGGTTATCGCCAAAGGGGAGATTCTCATGCAGGATCGCCAGCTCCTCGTCGCGCTCCGGAAAATCGATCAGGATCTGCGGCTGCAGACGGGAGTGGATGTATTCCGGAAGATCGAAGGTACTGGCGTCGTCATTCATCGTGGCCACCAGCCGGAACAGCGGATGTGCCTTGATCTTGATCCCGGCGACAATCGATTCCACGTAACGGCGAGTATCGAGCAGCGGAGCAAGACTGGCCCAGCTTTTTTCGCTCATCCGGTTGCCCTCGTCCAGAATCACGATGCCACCTCTTAGCATCGCCGTTACCAGAGGGGAAGCTACGTAGCGCAGCCGCGCCTCGCCTTCGATCACCGGAGTGACCAGCAAGTCCTCCGGTCGGGTGTCGACCGTCGCCTGCATGATGTAAACGTCCCGCCCCAGCCGTTTGGCCGCGGCGTAGGCGAGCGTGGTTTTCCCGACGCCCGGCTTGCCCAGAAGCCGCGGATTCATAGGCAAATCCTGGGGATCCACTACCAGCCAGGCGGCCAACAACTGGCGCATGACCTCGTCCTGGCCCACCCAGGTAATCGCAAGCTCGTCCGGATGCGCCAGATGCAGCGCAACTCCTTCGATATCAACAACCATTCGATCCCACTTTAGCAGAGACTGTTCCAGATACAATCAGGAGTTTCTGAATAACTGAGTGTGAATTACACTGAGCGTATGGGCGCCCCGAAAACCCGCCTGTCAGCGGAGGAATTCGACAACTACCCGTTCGAGGAAGATAAGCGCTACGAACTCGACGAAGGGGAGTTGATCGAAATGACCAGACCGGCGTATCGACACAACCAGGTTTTGCAGAATCTGCTTGTAGAACTTGTGCTCTACTTTCGCAAGAATCAGATTGGACAGGCGCTGATTTCCGAAAACCTATACGCGCTCTCACCTAACACCCGCCTTGCGCCCGACGTGGCGGTAATCCTGGGGGACCATCGGGAGGAGTTGCGGAACGCTAAGGTCATCCATATCATCCCGGACATGGCCGCGGAGGTGCTGTCGCCGAGCGAAACTACGACCATGATCCATCGCAAGCTTAAACACTGTTTCCAAGCCGGCGTCAAAGAGGTGTGGCTCATCGATCCCGGTACACAGGAAGTCGAGATCTGGACCGGCCCGGCCCTGCCAGAACCGGCGCTCGCGGGTAAGGATTCGCTCACCTCGGCCTTATTGCCCGGTTTTGCCCTGCCCCTCACGGATTTGTTCTCGTAAAACCTTCCGGCGCAAGGACTTCCGTATGCGATAAAGTCCTGTTATACTAAGGTTTTGCGCCCGAGCTGGGTAGGAGTGCTACCGTGTTTTTCCACGTTCGAGACCTGGAGCTTAAACCCGCCCGTTTCGATGTGGAGCTTCCACCCGGGAGCATCGAGTTCCTGGATCCTAAGCTGAAGCAGGGAACCCCGCTTCAAGCATCCGGTAACGTGGAGTTGGTGACGGGCTCGCTCGGCGAGATCCGCGTACAGGGCCAAGTCAAAGTTAGCCTTCAGGCGGAATGCGACCGGTGCCTCGAGGCGGCCGAGTTCCCCTTGGATTCCGGTTTCGAGCTGTACTATCGTCCGGTAGCGGATGGTTATGGCGAGGAGAAGGCCATCGATGCCGGTGAGGCGGAGATGGGGTTCTACGAAGGGGAAGGCCTGGAGCTGAACGATGTGCTGCGGGAGTTCGTGCTGCTGGCGCTCCCCATGCAGAGGCTGTGTAAAGAGAATTGCAAAGGGATCTGTCCGGTGTGTGGGCAGAACCGCAACCAAAATGAGTGCCGCTGCCAGACTGCAGCCGGTGATGACCGGTGGGCAGCGCTCAAGGAGCTGAGAAAGTAAATGCCGAATCCTAAACGACGACATTCCAAGCGGCGGACGTCCGCCCGCCGGACGCACGATTCCCTGCGCCGTACCGTGATGGCCCAGTGCCCCAACTGCCACGAGCCCAAATTGCCGCATCGCGTTTGTCCCCACTGCGGAAAATACAAAGGCCGCGAAGTGATCGAGGTTGCCGAAGAGTAGTTTGACGACCCGTCCATGCTGACGATCGCGGTCGACGCCATGGGGGGCGACTATGCTCCCAAGGTCGAGGTGGAAGGAGCGATTCGGGCCGCCGAAGAGCTCCAGATCCGGGTTATTCTGGTCGGCCAGGAAGACGTCATTCGCACCGAGCTGGCGCTGCATCCGCAGGCGGCCGGGTTGCCGATTGAAATCCACCACGCCAGCGAATTCATCACCATGGAAGACGCGGCGGCGAAAGCCGTCCGGACCAAGAAAGACTCATCCATTCGCGTTGCCTGCCGACTGGTTCGTGATGGCGTGGCTCAGGGTGTGGTTTCCGGCGGTAATACCGGCGCGGTCATGGCGACGGCCAAGATCGTCCAGGGCGTAATCCGCGGCGTGACCAGACCGGCGCTGGCCTCTGCACTTCCGTCGCTCACCGGATCCCCGGTGGTGTTGCTGGACGTCGGCGCCAATGTCGATTGCAAGCCGGAGATGCTGGCCCAGTTCGCCGTAATGGGCGAGATCTATTCGCGCACTATTTTTCACAACTCCCGGCCGCGTGTAGGGCTGCTCTCGATCGGTGAAGAAGAACACAAAGGCAACGATCTTACCCGCGCCGCACTGCCCCTGTTGAAAGCCCTGCCCATCAACTTCATCGGCAATGTGGAGGGGCGCGACATCTTCGGCGGCGTCGCCGACGTGATCGTTTGCGACGGGTTTATCGGGAACGTCGCCCTCAAAGTCAGCGAGGGTCTGGTGGATATGTTCGTCGGCATGCTCCGCGAATCGCTCAGCGCCACCATGACCCGCAAGATCGGCTCGATGCTCTCGCGCGAGGCGTACCGCGAGTTCAAAAAGCGCCTGGATTACGCGGAATACGGCGGTGCGCCGTTATTGGGCGTAAAGGGCGTCAGCACCATCTGCCACGGACGTTCCAACGCCAATGCCGTCAAGAATGCGATCCGGGTGGCGGCCGAATTCGCCGAGGGCCGCGTCAATGAGAAGATAGAAGAGGAACTGGATCGCACCGCTTCTTCTAAAGTTGCTGCGCCATGAACGCGTCTCGTGATCTCGCGAAGATCGCCGGTTTAGCCGCGTGCTTCTCGGCCGTTGCCTTCGGGCAACAACGGCTGGATCCCGTCCAGTGGTCCATGACCTCCAGCGCCGAAGTCGCGCGGGCGGGTTCCACCATACCGCTGCGCCTGATCGCCAAGATCGAGCCGGGCTGGCATCTGTATTCGCTGACGATCCCCAAACATCTCTATCCGACCAAGATCACCCTGACGGATAACCCCGCGGTTGAATCCTACAACGTATATCAGCCGCAGCCGGTTCGAACGATGGACCCGAACCTCAAGGAAGAGGTCGAGACATTCTCGAATCAGGCCGAGTTCTGGATCCCGGCGACCCTCAAGAAGGACGCTGCCGGGCCTGTTGAGTTGACCGCCCAGGTGCGCTATCGCGCCTGCGACGACAAGCAGTGCCTGAATCCGAAAACCAAGACCGCAGAGTTCAAGCTGACAGCGGCGGCGTTTGCGCCTGCTATAGAAGCGTTCACGGTTCCGGCGGGATACACGGAAGTAAAGCCGGGCGGGTCATCCGATGTGTCCGCGGCGCTGAACCCGCCAGCTCCCGTCAAGGAATCAGATCCGGCCCCGCCCTCATCCTCAAGCTCGCAGCAAGGCCTGGCCGCGTTTGCGCTCGCAGCATTCGGATTCGGACTGGCTGCGATCTTCACGCCGTGCGTTTTCCCGATGATCCCCATCACGGTCTCGTTTTTCCTCAAGCAGCGCGGCGGGATCGTTCAGGCTCTCGTGTTTTCGCTCGGCATCGTGGTGCTGTTCTGCGCGCTGGGATTAGGCGTAACTGCAATCGCTGGTCCGATCGGAATCTCGCAGCTTGGCGGAAATCCCTGGGTGAACGCGTTTATCGCCGCGGTGTTCGGTATTTTCGCGCTCAGCTTGTTGGGGGCTTTTGAGATTACCCTGCCCTCGGGCCTGTTGACCAAACTCGACAGTGCTTCGCGACGCGGTGGATACGCCGGCACGCTGCTCATGGGGCTGACATTTTCGCTGACCTCATTCGCATGCGTGGGACCCTTCGTGGGACCGCTGCTCGCGTCGTCCGTGCAAGCGCAGGGCGCACAGCCGGTGGTTGGTATGGCCGCCTTTGCCACCGGACTCGCCTCGCCGTTCTTCTTCCTCGCGGCATTTCCTTCGTACTTGAAGAAACTGCCGAAGAGCGGCGGATGGCTGGTGCGGGTGAAGGTTGTCATGGGGTTTGTCTTGCTCGCCGTGATGCTCAAGTACCTCAGCAATATCGATCAGGTGTGGCAGACCAATCTGTTGACTCGCGAACGGTTTCTGGCAGCGTGGTTCGTGCTTTTCGCCATGGCAGGGTTGTACCTGCTGGGGCTGCTGCGGCTTGAAGGCATCGAAGCCGGAGACCGGCTGGGGATCGGGCGCCTGTTAATCGCTGGTGCATTCCTTATTTTTGCGGTCAGCCTGCTGCCGGGAATGTTCGGCGCTCCGCTGGGAGAAGTCGATGCCTATGTTCCCGCAGCGACCGGCGGCCTGGGCGGAAACACCACCACGGCGGGCGGCCTTCAGTGGATGAAGAACGATTATCGCGCCGCGCTCGAACGCGGACGGCAGGAAAACAAGCTGGTCCTGGTCACATTCACCGGTTACGCGTGCACCAACTGTCATTGGATGAAGGCCAACATGTTCCCGCGGCCGGAGATCGCCGAGGTCGCCAATAATCTGGTGCTGGTCGAGCTGTATACCGACGGCACCGATGCCATCTCGGAGCAGAACGCGCAGTTCGAGGAAGCCAAATTCCAGACTGTTTCCACGCCTCTTTACGCTCTGGTCGACGCGCAGGAGAAAGTGGTGGCCACTTTTGCGGGCTCCACACGCAGCACGCAGGAATTCCTGGCCTTTCTCACAACATCTCCTACTTCAAAAAAAGCGCTCTGAGGCATGACGCTCCGATCGGTTCCGTTCATCCTGGCATTGGCGGCATACGCGCAGGCTCCGGCAGTTGCTCCCATACGCGGCTTCACTCCCGACCAATGGAAAGCCCAACACGATCGCGAGGAGCAGGCGAAGGCCATTCCTCAGGCGGAGCGGCTCCGCATCTATATGGATCGAATTGCCGCCAAACCCCATCACGCCGGTTCGCCTGGATCGAAAGCCGTCGCCGACTACCTGTCCACGCAACTCACAGAGTGGGGACTAGACACGCGCATCGAAACCTTCCAGGCGCTGATCCCGTATCCAACTACACGCACGCTCGAAATGACCGCGCCCGTGCGTTTTCGGGCCAAGCTCGCCGAGCCGCCGATTCCGGAGGACCCGACCACCGCTCAGGACAACCAGCTTCCGACGTTTAACGCTTACGGTGCATCCGGAGATGTAACAGCACCGCTAGTGTATGCGAATTACGGGCAGCCGGAGGATTTCGAGTACCTCAAAAAACAAGGCATCGACGTCAAAGGGAAGATCGCAATCGTGCGTTATGGGCGAAGCTGGCGTGGCCTGAAGCCCAAGCTTGCGCAAGACAACGGCGCGGTCGGGTGCCTGATTTATTCCGATCCGCGCGAGGACGGTTTTTTCCAGAACGACGTATACCCGCGGGGTCCCATGCGTCCGGCCGACGGCGTGCAGCGCGGCAGCGTAATGGATATGGCGATTTATCCCGGCGATCCGTTGTCACCCGGATGGGCATCCGAGCCCGGCTCCAAGCGCCTCAATCGCGAGGACGCCAGGACGCTGCTCAAAATTCCTGTGCTGCCGATCTCCTGGGCGGATGCGCTGCCGCTGCTGCAACAACTGAATGGTCCGGTGGTTCCGGAATCGTGGCGCGGCGCGCTCCCGCTCACTTATCATGCCGGGCCCGGTCCGGCAACGGTACATCTGCAAGTCGATTTTGACTGGTCGACGCGGCCCCTCTATGACGTGATCGCCACTATTCCAGGTTCCGTTGAAAAAGACCAGTGGATCATCTACGGAAATCACCACGACGCATGGGTCAATGGCGCGAGCGATCCGGTAAGCGGCGCCTCTGTGCTGCTCGAAACGGCCCGAACGCTTTCGACCTTACGGAAGCAAGGCTGGCAACCCAGGCGCACCATCATGCTGGCGCTTTGGGATGGCGAGGAGTACGGCCTTCTGGGCTCCACCGAATGGGTGGAGAAGCACATGGATCAACTGGATCGGTCCGGCGCGGTCTACATCAACTCCGATTCCACCGGCCGCGGCCCATTGGTCTCGGGCGGATCGGCATCGCTCGAACCTTTTCTGAGCGAAGTGCTGCGCGACGTCACTGATCCGTCAACGTCCAAAAGCCTGCTGGAAGCCGCACGCGAGCGCCAGGCACCTGCCTCAACGAGTGGGGCGACATCTTCAGCTCCAACTGTCGCACCCGAACCGCGGGACCGGGGCTTTCATCTGGAATCGCTGGGCTCTGGCTCCGACTACGTAGCTTTTCTGGATCACGCGGGCATCGCCAGCCTGAACCTCGGATTCGGCGCGGGCGACGGTGTGTATCATTCGATCTACGACACCCCCGCATGGTATCAGCAGTTTTCCGACGGTGACCGGACCTTTGCCAAGGCGCTCACCCAGGTGATGACCACCGCGATGCTGCGCCTGGCTGATGCGCCCGTACTGCCGTTCGATTTCGGTTCACTCTCGGCCAGCGTGACCCGATGGGTGGAGGAGATTCGCAAAGATCTTCCGCACGGAAACGCGAAGCCAAGCAACGCCAACGTGGACCTGCGACCCATTGCCGCGCAGCTCACGCGGTTGTCAGCGGCCGCCAAGGCATACGACGAAGAATTGTCGGCCTGGACCAAACGCGCCGGGACATCAGCTCCGGAACGACTGGAATCCGAAAAACTGGCCAAGGTCGACGAATCCATCCGCAAAACCGAGCGCGCGCTGCTGACCCCGGACGGACTTCCGCGCCGGGATTGGTATCGAAGTCAGATCTACGCACCGGGAATCCTCACCGGCTATTCGGCTAAAACTCTGCCGGGAGTTCGCGAGGCCGTGGAAGCCCAGCACTGGGATGAGGCCAATCAGCAGACGCGCAAGCTAGCCGAAGCACTGCGCGCGGCCGCGTCACAGGTGGAAGAGGCCGCTCACTTACTCAAGCAGGCGCAGTAGTTCGAGCTTCATCTCGACACGCTAGAATCTGGAGATGGCTGCCTCAGTCGATGCAGTGTCGCCTTCGCCGGCAACGCCTGCCGTGAATCGCTGGCTGATCCCGCTCGGCGCTGTCGCCGTGCATATCTGCATCGGCTCGGTCTACGCCTGGAGCACCTTTAACCGTCCGTTCCAAACCTTGCTGCCCAACGCCCCGCCCTGGTTCAGCCCTCCCTACACAACCTACTCGACCGCTCTGGTTTTACTGGGGCTGAGTGCCGCGTTCGGAGGCCCATGGGTCGAGCGGCGCGGACCGCGCGTGGCGGCCACGGCGGCAGCATTGCTATTCGGTTGCGGACTCCTGATTGGCGGGATTGGTCTGGCGCTCGGTCAATCGATCCTGGTATTCCTGGGCATGGGCGTCATCGGCGGGATGGGCTGCGGGCTCGGCTACATTTCACCCGTAAGCACGCTGGTCAAATGGTTCCCGGACCGGCGTGGAATGGCCACGGGCATGGCGATCATGGGATTCGGCGGAGGCGCGGCGCTGGCCAGTCCCCTGAACGTCCGTTTGATGGATCGGCTCGGCGTCCCTGGCGCTGTGATGACGCTAGCCGTCATTTACTTGGCGGTGATGCTGATCGGCGCCCGCATCCTGCGACGCCCTCCCGAGGGGTGGAAACCCGCGGGATGGAATCCGCCTGAAAAGATCTCGACTCAAAAGAGCGTTACCCGCAATGGCGCGCTGCGGACCCCGCAGTTCTATCTATTGTGGGGAATCCTTTTTATCAACGTCACGGCGGGCATCGGAATCCTGGCGCAGGCGTCCCCGATCGTCCAGGATATTTTCCAGAAGACTCCGGTGGAGGCGGCTACGTTCGTCCTGCTCCTGAGCATCTTTAACCTGATCGGACGATTCTTCTGGGCGTCCAGTTCCGACTACCTCGGACGACGGAACACCTACACAATATTCTTCGCAGTCCAGATTGTGCTGTTTCTGCTGATTCCCGGCATCGCTGCCCGCGGCCAGTGGGCCTTGTTTCAAGCCAGTCTGTTCGTAGTGGTGAGCATGTACGGCGGAGGATTCGCCACCATTCCGGCATTCCTGGCGGACATCTTCGGGCCGGGCAACGTCGGCGCGATACACGGCGCGCTGCTGACCGCCTGGAGTGCCGCCGCCATCGCCGGACCTGTGATCGTGACCGAGCTTTCGAACCGGGCCAAACTGGCGCTGGCTCCCGGAGCTAGCCACGTCCATATATATGACGGTCCTCTCCAGGTGCTGGCTGGATTGCTGGCCGTGGGCTTTTTAATCACACTGCTAGTGCGTCCCCTGCGGTCCTCCTAAGGGTTTTCACCGGCCATCGAAATAGAGACAGCTAGAGCCGGCCTATGTAACAGCCGCGTTAACCAGCCGATTAACTTTTTGTGATCTCGCTGAAGCAGTCTATGGAAATGGACGCCGAGCAATTGCTCCGTGCCGCCCTCGGTTCGTATCACGCCGCGTTGGACAGCGTCGGTCAGGCCGCCGCGCAGGCGTGTCCTTCCGCAGGAGAGAGCCTGCAGGCCGCCTTGCTCAAGCTAAGCGCCGCGCTCACTGAGGCCGCCTCCGAAGGGGAAGTTGTGGAAACGACTCGGGCAATCCAGGACGAGTTAAAAGCGTGGGCGGAGCGTGCCTCCCACCTTTTCCAGCGAAGCACCAGCGAGATGCAGGAAGTCCTGCTGATGGCCGGTACGGCTGCCCAACAGGCGGGAGAACGCGACAAGCGTTATTCGAAACGCTTCACGGAATTCACCGACCGCCTGAACGCCACCTCCAAGCTTAGCGACCTGGGGGCTATCCGGCAGTCCTTGGGCCAGCACGCCGTGGATCTCAGGAGCTATGCGGCTCAAATGGTGGCGGAGAGCGAACGGACTATCGCCAAGCTGCGCGCTCAGATCGCAACCTACGAATCGAAGCTCGAGGAAATGGAGCACCTTGTCTCGCACGATCCGCTCACGGGCCTTTCGAACCGGCGCAAAGTGGAACGCCAGATCGAGACCCGCATCCGATCGGAGCAGGTTTTTTGCGTAATCAGCCTCGACCTGAACAAGTTCAAGATGCTGAACGACACCCACGGACACCCGGCCGGCGACGATCTGCTGAAACAATTCGCCACCGAACTGCGGACCGTTTTCCGCTCGCACGACATCGTCGGACGGGTGGGCGGCGACGAATTTATCGTGCTGGTCGACGGCGATTTATCGGTGGCTAACGCACGAATGGAGCGGATTCGCCGGTGGGTCAATGGCACCTACGCCGTGAGGGGGAATCCAAACGCACCGAAGGTGAAGGTGACGGCCGCCGCAGGCGCCGCACAATGGAACCCGGGCGAAACCATGCGCGACGTCCTCACCCGTGCCGATGCCGCGATGTACGCCGACAAGCCGTTGGCTTTGGTCCCGACCGGCGTGTCGTAGCTCGCCCGACGCTTATCGAAGCGCCGCCCGATTGGCGAAATCCAGCACCAGCGAAGGAAAGATTCCCAGCAGCAGGGTTCCCGCCGCGGAGCCATACACCGCGATCTGAAGCAGTGCGCCCGCCGGCGGCAGCTTTTCGACGCTCTCGCCTGGCTCACGCATGTACATCACCACCAGAATCCGCAAATAGTAATACGCAGCGACGGCGCTATTCAGCAGCCCGATTACTGTCAGCCACACCAGCTTGGCATCGAGCGCGGCTTTGAAGATGTAGAACTTTCCGAAGAATCCGCCCGTAAGCGGCACGCCGATCAGGCTCAGCAGAAAAATCGTCAGCATCGCCGCCATACCCGGCTGGCGCTGGGCGAGCCCCGCGAAATCATCGATGCCGACATATCTTTCACCCTTGCGCGAGAAGTAAGTCACCACTGCGAACGCGCCGATATTGGTGAATGCATACGCGGCCAGGTAGAACATGGCAGCGGCCGATCCGGTCCCGGAGTTGGCGGCCACCGCGACCAGAACATAACCGGCGTGGGCGATCGAACTATACGCCAGCAGACGCTTGATATTCGATTGCATGATCGCGGCGAAGTTCCCGACCACCATAGTCGCCAGCGCGCAGACCCAGATCGCCGGCGCCCAGCGTGACGCGATCGGCTCCAGGCTCCCCATGAATATGCGCAGCAGCACAGCGAACGCGGCGGCTTTGGGTCCCACTGTCAGAAACGCGGAGACCGGCGCGGGCGCGCCCTGGTAGACGTCCGGGGCCCAGCCCTGGAACGGAGCGGCCGATATCTTGAATGCCAGTCCGACGAAGATGAGCGCTGCGGCCACTCCGATCAGCGCCTCGGGCGGCGCGGCGCCCGAGATCAGCGACCTTCGGATCTCGGTCAGATTGGTCGATCCCGTAGCACCGTACATCCACGCCACGCCGTACAGCAGGAACGCCGTCGCGAACGATCCCAGCAGAAAGTATTTCAGCGCCGCCTCATTGTTGCGCGCGTCGTCGCGCAGATATCCGGCCAGAATGTAGGACGCGATCGAAGAGATTTCAAGGCCGATAAAGATCATGACCAGCTCATTAGCCGTGACCATCACGCACTGGCCGACGATGCTGAACAGAACCAGCGCGTAGTACTCGCCGGTATCTTGTTTTTCGCGGCGCAGGTAATCCGTCGAGCTGAACACCACCAGCAGACCAACCACGATCACCAGCGTCCTAAAGAAGGTCGCCATGCCGTCGATCACCAGCATCCCCTGGAACGCGGGCCCCGGAGTCGCGAGCAGTGCGGCCGGCAGCGCCATCACCAGCGCGACAATGGCGAACAATCCGGCGTGGCTTTTTTTGCCTTCCGGGCGCAAGGCCTCCAAGAACATGATCAAAGTTCCGGCCAGGGTCAGGATAAGTTCCGGCAGGAAGCGTGCGTAATCGACATTGGTCGGCAGGAAGTTAACGGGCACGGGATACCTCCACGGTTTGCCGAGCCGGTATCGCCACCCGCTCCACTCTCAGCTTCTTGGTTTGGTCCAGGATCGCCGCATTTTGCACGCTGATCGAAGGCAGGAAGCTCTGGGCGAACGAGCCCATCCAGACCATCAGAATCAGCAGAGGCGTGATGGCCGCCCATTCACGCGCGGTTAAATCGGGCATATGGTGCGAGAGCGATTCAGACGCTTTTCCGAAGAACGCCCGCTGGTAGAGCCACAGCATGTAGCACGCCGAGAAAATCACGCCCAGTGCGGCGAACACGGCCCATCCGAAATTCGCGCTGGCAGTGCCCTGCAGAACCAGATACTCGCCCACAAAGTTGTTTAATGTCGGTAGACCTATCGACGCCAGCGTCGTTATTAGGAAAATGATCGCCAGTTTCGGCGCGGGCGTCGCCACGCCCCCGTAGGCCGAGATTTCGAGCGAATGTCGCCGTTCGTATAGATAGCCCACCAGGATGAACAGTGCTCCAGTGGAGATCCCGTGGTTCAGCATCTGGTACACAGCGCCGTCCAGGCCCTGCTGCGTGAACGAGAAAATTCCCAGCACAACGAATCCCAGGTGGCTCACCGACGAATACGCCACCAGCTTCTTCATATTCGGCTGCACCAGCGCGACCAGTGCGCCGTAAATGATCCCGATGATCGCCAATCCGGCGATCCAGGGAGCGCAGCGGTGCGCTGCTTCGGGGAACAGCGGCAGGCAGAATCGCACCAGCCCGTAGGTGCCCATCTTCAGCATCACGGAAGCCAGCATCAAGGAACCAGCCGTGGGTGCTTCGACGTGCGCGTCGGGCAGCCAGGTGTGCAGCGGAAACAATGGCACTTTGATCGCGAACGCCGCGAAAAAAGCCAGGAACAATAGCAGCTCCGTGCGGGGGTCGAACACCAGGCTGCCGGTCTGAATCATGCCTTGGATCTGGCCGTAGTCGAAGGTGCCGGTGCGATTGTAGAGAAAAATGATCGCCCCCAGCATCAGCACGGATCCGGCCATGGTGAACAGGAAAAACTTCACCGCCGCGTAAATGCGCCGCTCGTGTCCCCAGATTCCGATCAGGAAGTACATCGGCACCAGCGATACTTCCCAGAACACGTAAAACAGGAACAGGTCCATCGCGACGAATACGCCGATCAGGCCGAATTCGAGCAGCAGCAGGAAGGCGTAAAACTCCTTCACCCGGTGATCGATGTAGTTCCAGGAGACCAGCGCGGCGATTGGCGTCAGCAGCGTTGAAAGCAGCACCAGCCAGAGACTCAACCCGTCCAACGCCACGTGGTAGCGGATGGGCGGATAGCTGATCCAGGGAAGATCGGTCGTGAACGTGTGCCCCGACGGATACTGAAACCAGTACGGCATCAGCAGCCCCAGCGACACGATGAACACCGCTGTCGAGATGACCAGCGCCGCCATGCGGCTGGATTGCTTCGGGAGCAACATCAGCAGCAGGAACCCAGCCAGCGGCAGGAACAGAACGATGTCGAGCAGGGTCATCGTGCCGCTCCCATGAATCCGATGTAGGCGATCGCGAGAATCGTGCCTGCCAAAACCCACGCCGCGTAGCTGCGGATATAACCGGACTGCGCGCGCCGGAGGATGCCGCCAACACCTCGTGCTGTCGTGCCGACTCCGTTAGCAAGGCCATCGATTATCCGCATGTCGGTCACGCGCCAGAGAAGCTGCCGCGAACCGTCGACTACCGGCTCGACCACGGTGGCATCGTAAAACTCATCGACGAAGTACTTGTTGTAGATCAGATTGTAGAGTCCCTTAAACGAGTTCGCGAGCGATTCCGGCAGACCCGGCGAGACCACGTAGAACAGATAGGCAAGCCCGATC
This sequence comes from Bryobacterales bacterium, assembly GCA_025463005.1. Lineage (GTDB taxonomy): Bacteria > Acidobacteriota > Terriglobia > Bryobacterales > Bryobacteraceae > Palsa-187. The sequence continues at coordinate 13,506 of JAOAPR010000104.1, forward strand.
CCGGCGAGACCGGCAGCGGTAGCAACATATTCCAGCCAGCGCGCCGATTCCCCTTCCTGTGCCGGAAAAAGCGGCTCCAGGAAGTGCGGGATATTGATGAATCCCCCGCCCAGGCTGAGCGCGGCCAAAATCACCAGCGGTATCCACATCACGGCGGGCGATTCATGCGGCGCGCCGTGACCATGATCATCGTGTCCATGATCATCGTGGCCATGGCCGTGGCCGGCCGCCGGCTTGCCCTTATACTCGCCGAAGAACGTCAAGAAGAACGCGCGGAAAACGTAGAAGGCGGTCATGCCCGCCGTGAACACGCCCACCCAATACATCCAGGGCGCATGCTCGTAAGCCGCCTCCAAGATCAGGTCCTTACTGGCAGCGCCGGAGAGAAACGGAAAGCCTGCGATCGCCAGGCTTCCACACAGCAGCGTGAACATGGTAATCGGAATATATTTTCGTAAGCCGCCCATGTGGCGCATGTCCTGTTCACCCGAACAAGCATGGATCACACTGCCGGCCCCCAGGAACAGCAGCGCCTTGAAAAACGCATGAGTCATCAGGTGAAAGATTCCAGCCGAGAATGCTCCGACACCGAGGCCCACGAACATATACCCGAGCTGCGACACCGTTGAATACGCGAATACTTTCTTGATATCGTTCTGAGCCAGGCCGATAGTCGCCGCAACGAAAGCGGTGGTCAGTCCCACGATCGCGACGATATCCAGCGCCCAGGGCGAGTGCAGATAAATCTGCGAGGTTCGAGCGATCATGTACACGCCTGCCGTCACCATCGTGGCGGCGTGGATCAGCGCGCTGACCGGCGTCGGGCCGGCCATGGCGTCCGGAAGCCAGACGTACAGCGGAATCTGCGCCGATTTACCGGTGGCGCCCACCAGCAGAAGCAGCGAAATGGCGGTGAAAATACCGGCGCTCGCCTCCACCGGCATGTTCTTTACCTGCCCGAACACGGTGCCGAAATCGAGCGAGCCGAAATGAATCCCGACTAGGAATATCGCCAGCGCAAATCCGAAATCGCCGATGCGGTTCACGATGAAGGCCTTGTTTCCGGCGTCCGTGGCGAACTTTTCCAGGAAGTAGAACCCGATCAGCAGATAGCTGCACAACCCCACGCCTTCCCATCCGACGAACAGCAGCAGGAAATTGGCTCCCAGGACCAGAATCAGCATGAAGAACATGAAGAGATTCAGGTACGCGAAGAAACGGTAGTAGCCACCCTCGTGGGCCATGTATCCGACCGCGTAAATATGGATCAGCGCGCCGACCCCGGTGACCACCATCAGCATCACCGCGGTCAGCCGGTCAATCGCGAAATCGACACCGATGTTCAGCGTGCCCGATTGAATCCAGGTGTAGTAATGCTCTTTGTAGGTTTCTTCCAGGCCGCCGCTAAACGCGCCCAGCCCGCTGAGAGTTTTCAACACCCACAGGAACGACAGCACCACCGAGCCGACCGCGATCGCGTTGATCGCCGGCCTCGAGAGGCGCTTGCCGAACAGCCCGTTCAGCAGGAACCCGAGCAGCGGAAGAATAGGAATAAGCCAAAGTTGCATGGATTGTTTTGATGGACCCTAATTCTTGAGCGTGCTGACCTCGTCAATTTCCAGAGTCTGGCGGTTCTTGAATACCGTGAGGATGATCGCCAATCCTACCGCCGCTTCGGCCGCCGCGACCACCATCACAAAGAAGCTGAAGATGTGGCCGTCAACGCGCTTCAACACGTAGGAAAAGGTCACAAAGCTAAGGTTCACCGCATTCAGCATCAGCTCAATAGACATGAACACGGTAATAATGTTGCGCCGCAGCAGGAAGCCCAGCACGCCCAGCGCGAACAGGATCGCGCTCAGCGTCAGGTACCAGGAGGGCGGAACGGCGGCGGGTAGAGGTCCCAGGGGCATTAGTCCACCTCCTTGCGCGCCAGTACGATCGCACCCAGGATGGCGATCAGAATCAGCACGCTGGTGACTTCGAACGGCAGCAGATACACGGTGAACAGGCTCCTGCCGATTTCCTTGGCGGTTCCTCCCTGGAAAGCCCCGAAAACCACCGGAGCCGATGCCGGCATGATGCGCTGGATGAGGTATGCCATCATCCCCAGGAAAACCAGCAACAGCGGAGCACCCAGGTATTTGCCTCGCGGCTTGATCACCGGTTTTCTTTCAGAGCCGGCATTCAGCAACATGATGACGAACACAAAGAGCACCATGATGGCGCCCGCGTAGACCACCAGTTGCGCGGCGGCGATGAATTCCCCGCCCAGCAGCAGATAGAGCGCCGCCAGAGCGCCCATCACGCCGACCAGCGACAAAGCGCTCGAGATCGGATGCGTCTGCACCACCAGGTTGATGGCGCAGATCACGGCAATCGCCGCGAAAATCATGAACAGGAGAGCGTCCATATCAGGGGAAAAGGGCCACCATGAGGCCCGTGATGAACAAATTGATCAGCGCCACAGGGAACATGAAGGTCCAGGCAAAGCGCATCAGTTGATCGTAGCGAAACCGCGGCAGCGTCGCCCGGACCCAAATAAACACGAACAGGATTATGCCGACCTTCGCGGCGAACCAGAACAGCGGGAGCAGAATGGGCTGCACCGGAGGGAGCAGGAACAGTCCGGCCGCGCCCAGAAACAGTACGCCGAACACCGGCAGCGTGATCCTGTCAAAAGGCCGCGCCGGATTGGCCGCGTGAAAGAAGCACAGCAGAGCGCTCGCCGCGAAAATCACCACCGGTATCAGACCCGAGCCATATTTTTCCGGAAAAATAGGATGCCAGCCGCCCAGGAACAAGAGCGTCGCCACACAGGAGACCGTCACCATGTTGGCGTATTCGGCCATGAAGAATGATGCGAACTTCATGCTGGCGTATTCGACGTGGAACCCGGCGACCAGCTCATTTTCCGCTTCCGGCAGATCGAAAGGAACGCGGTTGGTTTCGGCGAATCCCGCGATCAGAAACAGAATGAAGCTGAAGACCTGCGGGAACGGCATCTGAAAGATGCTCCACTTGGGAATGAATCCCAGGTAGAAACCCTCCTGGCCGTTGGCGATCTCGCGCAAGCTGAGCGTATTCAGAATCAATAGCGGCGCCACCAGCGCCAGCGCCATCGGCAGCTCGTAACTGATCATCTGCGCTGAGCTGCGCAGTCCACCCATCAGAGCGTACTTGTTATTCGAAGCCCAGCCGGCCAGCGCCACTCCGTACACCCCCAGCCCGGAGATGCCCAGGATGAACAGCACACCGATGTTCAGATCGGTGAGCCCCATCTGCGTGCGCACGCCGCCCACGGTGATTTCGGGACCGAACGGGATTATGGAAATCGAGATGAGGGCAAACGTCACGGCGATGAACGGCGCCATGAAATAGAAAACTTTATTGACGTGCGAAGGGAGAATGTCTTCCTTGGTCACCAGCTTGATCACGTCGGCGAGGGGCTGGAGCAGACCGTGCGGACCCACCCGGCGCGGCCCGACCCGAAGCTGGACGTGCGCGATCACCTTGCGCTCGATCCACTGGAGGTAGGCCAGAACGTGCATGAAAATGCCCACCACGATCGCGGTTTTGATCAGACTGAGGAGGTAGTAATTCATCGCCGCTAGCGTCCCTTGCCCCCGTAAAGAGCACCGGGCGATTCGATCACGGCATTAAGAATCTTCGAATACCGGGACATCGAACCAGACGTGAATAAGGTGTCGCCTGCGGACTGAACCACGCCGGGCAGCGCTGCAACGCGTCCATTCAGCGGCATCGTCGGCGCCGCACCGCCTGTGTCGACCACCGGCAACGGCACGTCGTACCCGTGCACGTTCTTGCGGATCTCGGCGAACACTTTGTCAGGAAGCCAGATGCCCAGGTTCAGCTTCATCTCCTTGGCGATCGAGCCCATGATTTCCAGATCCGTCTTGGTGCCCATCACCTTGACCGCCTGCTTGAGCTTCTGAACCTCGCCGCAGACGTTGGTCACCGTTCCGTTCTTCTCGTAAGCCGATGCCGCCGGTAGCACGATATGAGCGTGCTTGGCCGTTTCCGTCATGAACAGATCCTGCACGATGACGAACGCATTGCTTGACGCGAGCGCGGCGTTTTTGAGTGGATTCGCGCCCACGACCCAGAGAACATCCAGGTCCTTCGCGGCCAACATCTGCTGGACGCTCATGCCGCCGTCTCTCGGGATCAGTCCCATGTCGAACGCGCCCCGTGAGTTCGAATAATCCACCAGGCAAACGTATTTCACTGGAATCCCCAGTGAATCGCCGAATGCGACCAGCTTGCGCACGCCGTCGCCCTGGATGGAATCTCCAAATACGATGACCAGATCACCTTCGGCCTTCAATTTGTCGCGCAGTGACTCGACGCCATCGAGTTCGCCGCCCGCCGGAACCCGAATGCTGGCCACAGCCTGGTTGTCTTCGCGCACCGGGCCGGTCGTGACGGCGTAGATGTGCGCATTGTGATGCCGCACGTTCGCCCGCGCCTGGTATGACAGGAATGGATGCTGCTGGGCAAGATCCGCGCCGACCACCAGCACGGCCTTCGCCGTATAGAGATCGCCGGCAGTGGCAAGTGCGTCGTTTCGCCCCGAAAGCGCATCGAAAAATGTTGCCAGGTCGCCCGTGCGATGGTGATCGATGTTTTTGGTCCCAAATCCTTCCCGTGCGAACTTCTGCAGGAAATAGTTCTCTTCGTTGGTAGTGTGGTTCGAGCCGATGACGCCGAACTTCCCGCCGCGCGCATGGGCCGCCGTGAATGCTTCCGCGATTGCGGTAAACGCCTTGGACCACGACGTCGGCTCAAACTCGCCGTGAGGATTTCGGACCATCGGCGATTGCAGCCGTTCCGCATGCTCGACGAAATCGAACGCGTAGCGTCCCTTCACGCACAGGAATTCGCCGTTGATGCCGCTGTGATCGCGATTGTTTCCGCGGATGATGTGGTCGTCGCGAACGCCCAGCGTCGTGCGGCAGCCATCGCCGCAATGCGTGCAGATCGTCCCGACGTGATTCATCTCCCACGGCCGCGTCTGGTAGCGGTAGCTGCCGCTGGTCAACGCACCCACCGGACAGATGTCGATGCAGGCGCCGCACTCGTCGCACTCCAGGTAATCGTGATGATTCGGCACGATCTCGGAGATCACGCCGCGGTTGGAAACGCCCAGGGCGCCCACGCCCATTCCTTCATTGCAGACGCGCACACAGCGATAACACAGAATGCAGCGCGGGGCGTCGAAAAACACCACCGGCGACCACTGCTGCTCGTCAACGTGCACTTTCCGCTCGGTGAAGCGGCTCTCGCCCGCTCCGTAGCGGAAGACCATGTCCTGCAGCTCGCACTCGCCGCCTTTATCGCACACCGGGCAATCCAGGGGATGATTGGTCAGAAGGAACTCGAGCGTCCCTTTGCGCGCCGCCCGCACCGTTTCCGATTCGGTGTGTACCACCATGCCGTCGGCAACTGGCAGCGTGCATCCCACTTGCAGCTTCGGGGTCTTTTCGACCTCGACCAGACACATGCGGCAAGCGGCTTGCAGCGTCAGCCCTTCGTAGTAGCAGAACGCGGGGATCTCCATGCCGTTCTGGCGAGCCACCTCAATCAGCAGCGCGCCCTTCTCGGCCTGGATGGCCTGCCCGTTGATGGTCAGATTTACGAGTTCCGCCATGGTTTCCTAAACTGCCACCATTTCCCGCGCGGCGAGCCGTTTTTCGAAATCGTCCGCGAATTTATCGACGATGGAGATGGTGGGCATCGCGGCCGCATCGCCCAGCGCGCAGAACGTCCGGCCCAGCATGTTCTTCGAGAGTTCGCCCAAGAGCGCGACGTCTTCGTGACGTCCGCCGCCATCGTCGAACCGCTGCAGGATCTTGCGCAGCCAGGTGGTTCCTTCCCGGCACGGAATGCACCAGCCGCAGCTCTCGTGCGCGTAGAATCGCATGATCCGCAGCGCGACCTTCACCATGTCCGTGGTTTCGTCCATCACCACCATGCCGCCCGACCCGAGCATGCTGCCGATCTTCGCCAGCGAGTCGTAGTCCATCGGGATGTCGCACTCATCGGCCTTGAGGATCGGGCACGACGATCCTCCCGGAACCACCGCCTTAAGTTTCTTTCCGCCGGGAATGCCGCCCGCGATCTCCTCAATGAATTTCAGCATCGGATAGCCCAGCGGGACCTCATACACGCCGGGTTTGTTGACGTGGCCTGAGATGCAGAGCAGCCGCGTGCCGCCGTTTTTCGGCGTGCCGAGCGCAGCGAACGCCGCTCCCCCATCTCGAATAATCACCGGAATCGCGCTGAAGGTCTCGACGTTGTTCAACAGGGTTGGGCAGGCCCAGACTCCCGCGACCGCGGGAAACGGAGGCTTCATGCGAGGAATCCCGCGCTTGCCCTCGAGAGAATCGAGCAGCGCGGTTTCTTCGCCGCACTCATAGGCGCCGGCGCCCGAATGCGTATAGAGATCGAAATCGAAACCCGTTCCGAGGATGTTCTTCCCCAGGTAACCCTGCGCGTAAGCCTCCGCGATCGCACGGTCCATGTGATCGATCAGGTAGCGATACTCGCCGCGGATGTAGATGTATCCCTTGTGCGAATCCATCGCCAGGCCGGCAATCAGGATGCCCTCGATCATCTGGTGTGGATCGTACTCCATCAGCAGCCGGTCTTTGCAGGTTCCCGGCTCGCTCTCGTCCGCGTTGACCACGATGTACTTGGGCTTAGGCGAGCTGCGCGGAACAAAGCTCCACTTGAGGCCAGTGGGAAATCCTGCCCCGCCACGGCCGCGTAGAGCCGAGGTTTTCACCTCTTCGATGATCTGCTCCGGCTTCATCTCGCGGGCTTTGCGGAACGCCTTGAACCCGTCGTTGGCGACATAGGTGGCCAGCGATTCCGAATTTTCCAGTCCGAAGCGCGCGCTCAGAACCCGCGTCTCCAGCGGGCTGGGTTCGTTGTAAAGCTTCTTCGGCATCCCTTAGTGTGCCTTCCTCAGTCCGTCGATAAGCTGGTCCAGTTTTTCGGGCGTGATGTGGTGATAGAAGTCGTAATTGATCTCGACGGCCGGGGCCCATGAACACGCGCCCATGCACTCCACTTCTTCGAGAGAAAACTGTCCGTCCGAGGTCACCTGTTTGTGCCCGATGCCGAGTTTCTTAGAGGCGTGCTCATAAAGTTCCATGCCGCCAACCAGCAGGCAACTGATGTTGGTGCAGACCTGCACGTGATACTTGCCCATGGGCTTGCGATGCAGCATCGAGTAGTAGCCCACCACTTCATCCACCTGGAGCGGAGGGACCTCGCACCGCCGCGCGACCTCGTCGATCAGTTCCGGAGTCACCGCGCCGACCTCGTCCTGCGCGTAGATCAGCATCGGCACCACAGCCGAGCGCTTTCGGCCTTCCGGATAGGCCTGTAGCATCTTCGCGAATTTTTCTTCCAGTTTCGGTGAGAAAGTCATGGCTGTGTGGCGCACGCACTCCTGCGTGCCGTGTCGAGACTCTTCTCGACACTGGTTCGAGCGTAGAAGTACAGGCGTCGGCATGAGTGCCGACGCGGCACGCAGGAGTGCGTGCGCCACGAAGTTCGTCGCCTCATCGGTCCGTATCCCCCAGCACAAAGTCCATGCTTCCAAGCGCCGCAATCGAATCGGCGATCAGCGTGTTTTCGAGCATCTTAGGTAACCCTTGCAGGTTGCCGAAACTAGGGGTGCGCATGTGCACGCGGTAGGGTTTGGACGTGCCGTCGCTCACGATATAGTAGCCGATTTCCCCCCGCGGAGCCTCGATACACTGGTACACTTCGCCCGCGGGCACGCGAAATCCCTCAGTGACGATCTTGAAGTGATAGATGAGCGCCTCCATCTGGGTTTTCATCTTTTCCCGGTCGGGAAGAACTACGTGCGGCGCATCGGCCTGCCAGGGTCCATCCGGCATCCCTTCGAGCGCCTGGGTGATGATCTTGGCGCTTTCGCGCATTTCCTGGATGCGCACGCGGTACCGCGACCATACGTCGTTGCTGGTCTCAACCGGCACCTTGAAATCGAACTTCTCGTAGCTGGAGTACGGCTCGGATTTGCGAATGTCCCAGTTCAATCCAGCGCCCCGCAGCATCGGACCCGTAACGCCCAGATCGAGCATGTCTTCGAGTGAGATGAAACCCACGCCTTGCGTCCGGCGGATCCAGATGGGGTTGGCGTTCAGCAGCTCTTCGTATTCGTCCACCTTGCTCGAAAACGCCCGGATGAACTTCCCGACCGCTTGCTGCCAGCCGCGCGGCGGCTCCAGCGCCAGCCCGCCAATGCGGATATAGCTGGTCATCATGCGCTGGCCCGAGAACATTTCGAAGATGCGCAGGATATCTTCGCGCTCCCGGAAGCAGTAGAAGAACATCGTCATCGCGCCGATATCGAGCGCATGGGTTCCCAGCCACACCAGGTGGCTGTTCAAACGCGAGAACTCGGTCATCATGACCCGGGTCCACTGCGCGCGCGGCGGGATTTCGATTTGCAGCAGCTTTTCAACCGCCAGGGCGTAAACCAGGTTGTTCGAAAGATTGGCGAGGTAATCGACCCGGTCAGTCAGGGTCACCGCCTGCTGCCAGTTCTTCTGCTCGAACTCCTTCTCGATGCCGGTGTGCAGAAAGCCGATGTCAGGCTCGGCCTTGATGATGGTCTCGCCTTCGAGTTCCAGCACGATACGCAGCACGCCGTGAGTGGAAGGGTGCTGCGGACCCATGTTGAGGGTCATGCGCCGCGGCGCGGCGGGCGTAGCCGGTATTTCCTGTACCGCCGGAATTGTCGACGTGTGATCTTCGAAGGAGTGCTTCATGACTTACTCACTCGGGTAGCTGTACTTGTACCCATGCACCGGATAATCTTTCCGCAGCGGATACCCTTCCCAGTCGATCGGCATCAGGATCCGTACCAGGTTCGGATGATTGCGGAAGGTGATGCCGAACATGTCGTACACTTCCCGCTCATACCAATTCGCGGAGCGCCATACACCAGTGATTGAATCGATTTCTGGTGTCGTCCCACCTAACCGGCACTTCACCCGCAGCCGCTGATTCCGTTCCAGCGAGTGCAGATGGTAGATCACCTCGAAGCGAGGTTCGGCCGGATGCAAATCCAGGGCCGTGACGCCGCTCAGCCGGAGGTATTTTTCGACGTCCTTAAGGTGGCGGCACAGGTCTACGATCCGCGCCGGGTCCGCTATTACTATGGATTCGCCAAAGGCTTCTTTGGTTTCGAGAATGGCCGGGTGGCTCACTTGGAATCCTCTTTCTTCAAAACCGCCCAATCGAGCGCCCCCTTCTTCCACACGTAGAAGAAGCCCACCAGGACCAGCGCTACAAAGATCAGCATCTCCACGAAGCCGAACATCTTGAGGTCGCGATACACCACCGCCCACGGATACAGGAACACAGCTTCGATGTCGAACAGGATGAAAATCATCCCCACCAGGTAGAACTTGACGCTGAACCGTTCGCGCGCCGAGCCCACCGGCGCCATGCCGGATTCGTACGGCGTGTCCTTGAGCGGCGAGCGCGCGCGCTTGCCCAGCACCGTGGACGCAAGTATCAGAACGGAGGCGAGGCCTGCCGCAATGAGTACCTGCACCAGCACTGGGAAGTAAAGCTCGGAATAATTTGATGGCATTGTTCGAGTGCCGCGCGATCCGTCCCGGGGTCCGCCCGCGTCAGCTAGAGATCAAGAACCTTAACTATTCAATATAATGATCATCGAAACGGGGTGTCAAACGCGCCGCATGGAAAGTGCTGACACAAAGACGATAGAAGTTATTGTAAACGGTGAACCACGCCGCGTCCCGGAGGGATTTTTCCTGGACCGGCTGCTGGTCTGGCTGGAGATCGATCCTTCGCGGGTGGCCGTCGAACGCAATCGCGCGATCGCGCGCAAAACAGATTGGCCGGCGACGCGCATCGAGCCGGGCGATCAACTGGAGATCGTGTGGTTCGTGGGCGGAGGATAGTTCTTCGCGATTCACGCGAGTGGGGCCTATTGACTTGCCCGGCAGGTCGAGTACAATCGGAAAGACCTAAGCAAATTCAAAAGAACGGACAGCCGCCTTCATGTTTAAATCCCGCAAAAGCCGTCCCGAAGCGCAGGTCCCCGAGAGGACCTATTCATCGAGCGAGGTTGCTGACGTTGCCGGAGTGAGTTTGCGGCAGTTGCAGTGGTGGGATGAGCGCAAGGTAGTGTCTCCGCGGCACGAAGGACACCGGCGCGTGTACGATCCCGCCGAGGTCATCGAGATTACCGTTATCGCCGAGCTGCGGCGCAAGGGATTCTCGCATCAAAAAATCCGCCGCGTGCTCCGCATCCTGCAGCGCGAGATGGGCCGCCGCCTGGCGGAGGTCCTGCAATCGAACAACGACCTTCACCTGGTGACGGACGGAAAATCGATTTTCCTGGAAGATCACCAGGAGCGGATTATCGACATCCTCAAGAACGCCCGCCAGCCCATGTTCCTGGTTTGCGTCAGCGATCAGGCCCGCCGTCTGGGCGAATCCGACCGCAAGCCGGTCCGTATGGAAGCCGGGGCCGCTGCCCGTCGCGCCCGCATGGGCTGACCCCTTTTAGGTCGGCCGACCCCTCATTTCGAACTGGTATACTGAAAACGCTGGAGGATAATAATGCCCAAGTCCCGACGGCGTAGCTATTTCCTGGTTCCCTCATTCATCGTCCTGTGCTCCATTGTGGCCGGAGTATTCGGCGGAAGGGGGGTTTCGGCGGCTTCGCCAGCAGACGACGCCGATCAGAGCCTCAAGGCGTTTACGAAGGTGTACAGCACCGTCGAGCAGAATTTTGCCGACGAGGTGAAGCCCGACAAGGGCGTCTACAAAGGCGCGATTCCGGGCATGCTGCGGACGCTCGATCCGCACTCCAATTTCTTTGACCCCCGCGATTACCAGGCGCTGCGTGAAGACCAGCGCGGCCATTACTACGGCGTAGGCATGTCGGTGCAGGCGCGCAACGGCAAGACCATGGTCATGGCGCCGTTCGCCGGCTCCCCCGCCTACCGCGCCGGATTGCGGCCCGGCGACGTGATCCTCGAAGTCAACGACAAGAAAACTGACAACCTGACCACCACCGAAGTCGCGGACCTGCTTAAAGGACCGCGCGGCACCAAGGTCCAGGTTAAGGTCGGCCGCGAGGGTGTCGACCAGCCGATGGTGTTCAACATCATCCGCGACGAGATCCCGCGCTTCAGCGTGCCGGATGCGTTTTATGTGAAACCCGGCATCGGCTACGTCAAGGTAACCCAGTTCAACGAGAACACGGGCAAGGAACTGGAAGACAAGCTGAAGAAGTTGAACGAAAAGGAAATGAAGGGTCTGGTTCTTGATCTGCGCGAGAATCCGGGCGGCCTCCTCAATGAAGGCGTCGACGTGGCCAGCCACTTCCTGAAGAAGGGCGATCTCGTGGTCAGCCATCACGGCCGCAGCTCGCCGAACAAAAACTACTCGGCCCGTGCGGACGGCTCCGGCAAGGATTATCCGATTGTCGTGCTGGTCAATCGCTACACTGCGTCGGCTGCCGAGATCGTCAGCGGCGCGCTACAGGATCATGATCGCGGCTGGATTCTGGGCGAAACGACGTTTGGGAAGGGCTTGGTTCAGACGGTGTTCCCGCTGAACGATAACACCGGACTGGCGCTGACTACGGCGCATTACTACACGCCCAGTGGACGTCTGATCCAGCGCGACTACACTAACATTTCGTTCCTGGATTACTACACGCACTCGAATCTCGAGCAGAAGAACATGGCGGACGTGAAGATGACCGATAGCGGCCGTACAGTTTACGGCGGCGGCGGAATCACTCCGGACGAAAAGTACGAGATTCCGAAGTACAACGCATTCCAGATTGAAGTTCTTCGCAAGTACGCGCTCTTCAATTTCTCGGCCAAGTACTTCGGCAACCGCGACGCGAAACTCCCCAAGGGCTGGGAGCCGGGTGACGACGTGATCAACGAGTTCCGCCTGTTCCTGGAAGCTCAGAAAGCTCAGTTCACCGCAGCGGATTTCGCCGCTAATCGCGACTGGGTCAAGAAGGAACTGAAGCGCGAGATGTACATCACCGCGTTCAGCCAGGATGAATCGCAGCGCGTGGCCATCGAGCAGGATCCGGAAGTGTTGAAGGCTATCGACTCCATGCCCAAGGCCAAGGCGCTGGTCGATACCGCCAAGAAACTGCTGGTGCAGCGCATGACCGGGCAGGATCCGCGCGCGTCAGCGCGCTGATACCGCTGATCATCGCACTCGCCAGATAACGAAATTTTGCGTCCACAGATTACCGTTCTTGATGCGGGCGGGCAGTACTGCCACCTGATCGCACGCAAGGTCCGCGATTTGGGTGTCTACGCCGAAGTCGCTCCCAGTGAAACGCCTGCCGCGGAGCTGGCTGGCCGTAAGGGCGTCATCATTTCCGGCGGCCCCTCCAGCGTCTACGATCCCGGAAGCCCCACCATCGATCCACGTTTGCTCAACAGCGGCGTTCCAGTGCTAGGCATCTGCTATGGGCAGCAGTTGATGGCCCACATCCTCGGTGGCCGCGTCGAAAAAGGCGATCGCGGCGAGTACGGATTCGCTCAACTCGATTTAGCCCGCACCGACGGTTTATTCCGCGGAATAAGCGGGCGCCAGCAGGTGTGGATGAGCCACCGCGACGCGGTCCTGGCTCCGCCGCCGGGCTTCGACGTCCTGGGCAGCACAGCGACATGCACCATCGCTGCCATGGCCTCGCCGGATCGCGGCCTCTACGCCGTCCAGTTTCATCCGGAAGTGGCACACACGCCGTGCGGCACGCAGATTCTGACGAACTTTGTATTCGGCGCCTGCGGATGCGTCAAGGACTGGGATCCAGCCGGGCAGGTCGAGGCGGTTGAGGATCAGATCCGCGCAGTCGCCAAAGACCGCAACATTTTTTTCTTCGTGAGCGGCGGCGTGGATTCCACCGTCGCCTACACGCTGTGCCTGCGGGCGCTCGGACCGGAGCGTGTTCACGGAACGTATGTCGACACCGGCCTGATGCGCCAGGGTGAGACCGAATTCGTCCGCGACAACTTCGCGGCGCTGGGGGCGAGAGCGTTCGCCGTGGAGGACGCCGCCTCGCAGTTCTTGGGCGCCCTGTCGAATGCCGTCCAGCCGGAAGAGAAGCGCCACATTATCGGCGAAGAGTTTGTTCGCGTGCAGCAACGGATTCTCGAGTCGGAGCATTTTCTCGACGGGCGCTGGATCCTCGGCCAGGGAACGATTTACCCCGACACCATCGAATCCGGCGGGACGGCTAAAGCCGAGCTGATCAAGACCCATCACAACCGGGTCGCCGGAATTCAGAGGCTGATCGACGAAGGCCGCATTATCGAGCCGCTGGATTCGTTCTATAAGGACGAGGTTCGGGCCATCGGGCGGCAGCTGAGCCTCGCGCCGGCGCTACTCGACCGGCATCCTTTCCCGGGGCCGGGGCTGGCGATACGATGTCTATGCACGACGTCTGACGCGCCGGTTGAGAAATTGTCCGAGGGCTGGCTGTTGCCGGTCCACTCGGTCGGCGTGCAAGGCGACTCCCGAACCTACCGGGCGGTGCTGGCGATCGACGGCTTCCCCGATTCGCAAGAGGAATCCAGTAGCCTCATCAATAAGATGGAGCGGATAAATCGGGTAGTGGTTGAGGTCTGGACAGCCGAGAAACTAGGAAACATGCGGGCTGTCCCCGGATTCCTGACGGCGGAAAGGCTCGCCCGGCTACGGCGCGCCGATGCCATCGTTCGCCGCCTCACGCACTCGAGCGGCTTCGATCAAGCAGTGTGGCAGTTCCCGGTGGTGCTGATGCCCTTCGGAACGCCCGATCGCCCCGATTCAGTAGTGCTGCGTCCCATCGATTCCGTGGACGGCATGACCGCCAGCGTGGTGCGGATGCCCAAAGAGTTGCTGGCCGAGATCGTGCGCGAGGTGAGCGCCGTTCCCGACGTAGCGGGCGTGTTCTACGACATCACCAACAAACCGCCCGCCACTATCGAGTGGGAATAACGTCCGTTACTGCTTAGCTTTGCCCTTACCGGCGCCGCCACGACCTTGACTGGACGGTGGAACCAGCTTCTGGAGGCGCAGGTACACGGCCATACTGCCATAGCATTCTTCGTTGTGCGCGATGTTGAACCACAGCCAGGACACGCGAGGCCGGGGTCCACGGAAGGTCTGGACCATGTCATTGGCGTTCGCCGCGGTGGTCCCGTCATAGGCCGCGTCGCACATGTCGAACGACTCCTTCAGAGCCGCCACCAGATCCGCTTTGGTGGTCTTGGCCGCCGCGCCGAGCTGTTTGGTATTGCCGGTAATGCCGCCGCAGAATTGAGCCTGCAGATCGGCAACGTGGCCTACCCATTGGCCGAAAGTGCGCACATCCGGCGTCGGCTGGAATGCGTAGCCGGCATCCGGCATCTCATCGGCTGCCGCCAGGATCTTGGTCTTGCCGCCGGTATAGTTCGCCTTGAGGTCGCCTACCAGATCGAGCGGGGCTCCCTTAGGCTGCGCCTGGACGAAACAAGCGCCAGCAAGGGCGAGAATCAGCATGGAATATCGCATGTTATTGTTTCCCCTTTCCCTGCCCGCCGGGAGCGTTGATCGTGCCCTCATCCCAGTGCTCGTCGGCCTTTCCATCCACAAACCGCCACATATCGAAATGGGTGGTGGTGTAGGTCTGTCCGGGATTACGCGGATCGGGCCGCGTACTCACCGAGGCCACACAAACAATGTCGTTCCCCTGGCTGGTTACCGCGACGATCTTCGTGCTCCAGTCCTTGGGATCGGGCGGAATGGGCCGGGGAGCGTTCTTGCCGAACGCCGCCATGATGGGCGCGCGCCCGGAACCGAAATTGGGGTTGTGCTGGACGTAGCGTTCCGTCAACCACTTGTCCGCTTCATTCCAATGCCCATAGGCCAGCAGGTCAATGACGATGTGCATCGCCGCCTGCTTGTTTTTATTGAGGGTGGGATCTTTGTCCGTGAAGAGAGAGGCCGGATTGGCGACGCCGACCACCGGTTCCGCCTGGCCAAACAGGTGGCCACAGGCGATCAACAGGGATGTACCGAGAAGGGTGATTCGCAGTTTCATGCGTACTATCGTTACATATTCGCCGCGTTCAGGATTTCGGTGATCAACGCGTCGTAGATCACTCCGCCGCTGGCTGCCGCCTGCGCGAAATCCTCGTCCTGCGCCAGCGAAGGATTGGGATTCGCCTCGATCACGAACACGTGTCCTTCCGGGGTCAGCCGCACGTCCACGCGCCCGAATCCGTGAATTTTGAGCACGCGATAGACCTTGCGCGCCAGTTGCTTCAGGTGTTCTTCGACGCCCGCGGGCAGTTCCCCGGCAGGTCCGTTCTTGATTCCCCACTTGTCGCGATATTTTTCGTTCCACTTGGCGTGGAAGGTGGCGAACTTGGGCACATCCTCAGGCACTTGCTCGAAAAAGATCTCGCGTGGCGGAAAGACCGTCAAGCGGCGGTTCCCGAGGACGCTCAGGTACAGCTCGCGGCCCTCAATGTACTCTTCGATCAGCACATCGCATTCGAACTTCTGATGGATGAAGCGGACCCGCTCCATGGCCTCGTCGGCGGTGCGAACGAAAGAGGCCTTGGCGATGCCATCGGAGGACTCTTCGCCGACCGGCTTCACAAAAGCCGGGTATTTGAAACGCCGCAGCCCGCGCACGGGACGGGCCTGGTGCGAGACCACGAACCGCGGCAGGCGCACGCGATGATAGGCCAGCACTTTCTTCGCCAGCGCCTTGTCTTTGCACAGCAGCAACCCTTCGGGACCCGCGCCCGTGTAGCGCACCTTCATCAGCTCGAGCAGCGCCGGAATATTAGGCTCATGCGAACGATCGTGATGGAAGGATTCGGTCAGGTTGAAGACGATGTCGGGCGCGCACGCCTTGAGCTTCTCGACGATCGCGGTGACGTTGTCGAAGACCGCCAGCGTCTCCACCTGATGCCCCAGTCGCTGGAGACAATCGAGAACACTCGCCTCGGTGGGCTTATCGTATTCGCGCAGCGACTCGGGAGTAAACTTTTCTTCCGGATCGGCTCGCTGGGCGATATCGAACAGAACCAGAATTTTCATGCTAGACAGACCTCTTGAATTTGCCAGTGTACAGGTGATTGGTTACCAGTGTGGCTAGATATGCGGCGAGTTCGAACTGCAGACGCACCGGATCGCGGGGCGCCGTCAGTTTGAGTTCCTTACAGCGCTGGATCAGACGCCGCACCAGCATGCTCACGGTGTATTTGCGCTGTCCGGTCCATTGCACGATGGAACCGATCAGCGCCGCCCGATGCTTACGCATCACTTTTGCGGCGGACTCTCCGCCCGGCTCACCGTTGCTGAAGATAGCGCGCAGATCGGTGTCGTAGAAATCCGGGAAATCTTCGGCGTAGAGCTTGCGGCGGCCGGCGTAGTGCCGCGCCAGCGTCTTGCGGAGCTTGCTCGCTTCCGAGATCCGGCGGCCCTTAGCGATGACCGGCTTGCTGCCGGCGACTTCCTGCATCACCGCGTGGATGTATTCGAGCTTCTCGAGCGACTTCCACCCGTGGTATTTTTTCCTCCACTCTTCCGGTGGGCTTCCCAGCCAGACCGCGAAGGTTTCCGAAAAATCCTCGTCTGGGTGAGCTTGCGCGTACCAGTTGGGCAGGTGCTGCACGAAGCTCTTGCTGTAGGGACGCGGCGTGTAGGTTTCCGGCGTATACTCGGCTTCCGGGCTTCCGAAAACGCTCTGCCAGTCCTTGCGGGCGGAGAGCTTGTAGGCGTGATTCACGGCGTGGCCGCACTCATGCCTTAGCAGCATCTGGCACCATTCCGGCGTGCCTCCCTCCACTTCCATCATGAGATGCATTTCAAGCGTCTTGAGTCGAGGATGCGCCAGGTAAAACGGGATCGCGATGGCGGGGACCCCCTCGGGTGAGAACCATTCGTCGCCCAGGTAGCAATCGGGACGAAGGGTCACGCCGCGCGCGGCCAGGTCTTCGAACAACTGGTTGACGCGCGGCTCCAGCCCGCTGCCCTCTAAGCGGACGCCCAAATCGCAGATCCGCAGCGCGAGCATTTCCTCGTCCTTCAGCGAAACCCATGAGGGTTCCGCGCTGTTCTCCATGGGTCTATCCTAACGCGTACCTCCGCCGCAATTTAGTCACCTGATATACTTGACACCCAGCAATACATTAGGTCTCCAACAGATTGAGCCAAGCATGATTGATTCTGCCTCGATCCGAGTTGTTCCGTTTTCAAAAGAAGAATACGTCCCGGCCGATCATTCAGATCCGCCGTTATTCACCTGGCAAGAATACTACTCCTTCCGAAACAACCTCGTTCGCATCATGCAGCCCTACGGAACAGTCGGCCCTATGGGAGAAATGCCCATTCTCGAAGAGTGGGAAACTTCCGAGGAGGCTTGGCAGGCTGGTACGTCCAATCCAGATTTCTTTGTCCCCTCCGATTTGTGGAATTATCATGACCGCTGGAATCGCGTTGAGGCATCGCCTTGGTTAGTTAACACAAAACTCCTATACGATTTGATCGCAATGGTCCGAAAGTGGAAGGGCTGGTGTGTGTACCTTGCACTGGTGCAAGGTGGGCTTACCATTTTGGCAGACCGCGTCCTGCATGAGGGCGATTTATTTGCTGGAGCTTCCAGTGTTGAAGAACTAGGCCAACGATGCGTCGGTGCAAACAAATGACTCGCAGTTAGGAGTCTACCTAGCTGCTAGCAGAGGCTCGATACTCTTCAGATTCGCGCGAGCGTACTGCGCCTCTTCAATATCGCCATTCAGATCGAGCATCGTGCGAAAGTGCTTGGCCGCCGCCGACAGCGTCTCCAGGCTCCCGTTGGCCTGGGCCAGCCTCGCGTAACACAGCGCCAGCGCGTAGTGCGCGTACGGATCATTCGGATCGTAGGATAACGATTTCTGGCAGTACCCGATGGCGAGCTCGAAATGCGCCTGGTTGCGCTCCGAATCGCACAGCCCGAAATAGGCCAGGCTGCGCAGGTCGCGCCAGGTATCCGTCTGCGCCGCGCGCTTTTTCTTGCCCAGGCCCACCAGAAACCCGACCACGTAAT
>JAOAPR010000148.1 GCA_025463005.1 Bryobacterales bacterium
ACAGATTCGAGGGATCGCTTTTTCGCCACACGCTCAAAAATAGTATTGAATTTGGCGTGGCGAGCTGGCGACAGGAGGACACTCGCTATAAATCGAGCGGAAAGCAAGACGCAGGAGCACGAGTGCGGTATGCGCTCCTCCGTGCGTACGTAGTCCCCACCCCGACCGGCACGGAACTTGCCTATGCCCGCTTTGCAAGTATTATTGGGACCACGGTTGTCACCGACGAGTGGCATCCCTGGCGCAAGTATTCGCACCCGCCCAACTATTACAGGCAAGCAGCCTTTGGTCTCGTCGTTGATCCGGTAATAAGAAGCATGTGGGCGGAGTTTGGGCCCGACATGAAGCGCCGCTTTCGTGTTCACAAATAACCTTTAACGCGAAGTAGCGTGCTTTGAATGCGTATCCCGAGCCTTGACGGGCCCGGGTCGACATGCTATGATCCTTCCGCTTGCGGCTCAAGCAAATTATCTCGTGCCCAAGCCAGTCTACTTGGAGGTAGCGATGAGGGATAAAGCTGGTATTTTCATCACGGGTTTCGCCGTGATCCTGTCGGCGGTGCCGATGCTCGCGCACCATTCGTTTTCGGCGGAATACGACGGGAATAAGCCAGTGACCGTTAAGGGCGTGGTCTCGAAAGTCGCCTGGGTAAATCCACATGCCTACATCTATATCGAGACAAAAGACGCGAACGGAAAGACAGCGAGCTACGCCTTTGAAACCAGCAGTCCCAACGCGTTGCTTCGACGCGGATGGAAGCGGACCTCGCTGAAAGAAGGTGAACAGGTCACTGTCGAAGGATATTTAGCCAAGGACACAAGGCCGCTACCAGATGGTTCCATTCACGCCAATGCCAGATTAGTGACGATGGCTTCGGGCAATACCGTTTTTGCCGGATCGTCAGCCGATGATGGCGGCCCCGCCAAATAGGCAAAGTTTCGACCTCGAGCAACTGCCCTGACTAGGAGATCTGCATGAGACAAGCTGGTGTGCGTTGGATGGTAACAGCGGCAGCTATGGCCCTGGTGGTGGCATTGGCGCCGATCGACACGCCAGCCCAGAATGGCGCCCCCAAAGACGGTAAAGGAAAAGGCAAGGGAAAGGACGGACCCGGCGGAGTCATCGCGGTGAACGGTGTTCGCGATGAAAATCTACCCGCACCACCGGTGGGCCCGACGCCCCGCATGCCAGATGGCAAACCGGACCTCTCCGGTGTCTGGTTGTCTGGAAACTACAGCTTCGGAAATATTGGCGGAGCGCTGCCCTTGCAGCCCTGGGCGCAACAGCTCGCTAATGAGCGCCGGGCCACGCAGGGAAGAGATGACCCGGAGGCGAAGTGTTTGCCCGCCGGCGTGCCCCGGATCACGCCTTATCCGATGAAGCTGGTTCAGACTCCGAAGCTTGTCGTAATGCTGTTCGAAGGCAACGTTCACAACTACCGCCAATTCTTCATGGATGGACGTCCTCACGATAAAGATCTGGACCCGAGCTGGATGGGGGAGTCGATTGGAAAATGGGACGGCGACACACTAGTGGTGGACACCGTCAATTTCAACGACAAAACCTGGCTGACCGGCGGGGGCGCGCCGCACACTACCCAATTGCACGTGACGGAGCGTTATCAACGCCCCGAGCTGGGTCATCTGGACATCGAAATCACGCTGGAAGATCCGGGAGCGTTCACGAAACCGCACACCTTCAAACGGCAGCACACCCTCAGCGCGACGTGGGAAATTCACGAGTACGTTTGCAATGAGTTCAACGTCGATTCGGACCGCCTGGTGGGTCCCGTACAGAACCAATAGAATTACTTCCGCGTTTAGAAGCGGAATCGAGCGACTATGGTTCCCTGCCGCGGCGGGAGTGCGACGCTCGTGGTGTTGATAAAACCAAAACCTGCGGTTGTCTGGCCGGAGGTGCTCTTGGTCTGCGTCGCCAGGATGTTCCCCGAGGTCGGGTTGCCGATCTCGGTGCGGTTGAAGATATTACTGAACTCCGCCCGGATCTGGAATGTCATTCCTTCCCGAATCCGGAACAAGCGACCCACGGCCATGCTCTCCGAGGGCCGGCGCTGCTGCCGATAATCGTTGTAGTAGGCTGCCGCGGTGCCGAACTGGCCCGCAGGCGGATTCACCCACGCCGCTGGATTCAGGACGAACGTCTTGTTGGGATCGAAGCAGTGGCAGTTGAGATCCTGCGTGAAGAGCGGCACGCCCGGCACGCGATTGACAAACGTGCTCTGGAACACCATCGAGGAGAGATTGTTGGTCGAGACCGGGGCCAGAATCGGTGCGCCGCTGGAGTAGCCTAAAAAGGCGCTGGGCTGCCAATCGCTCAAGGCCCACGACAAAATTCGGTTTGTGCGCAGTTTGGGCGTGGTGTAATTCACAGCGAAGGAACTGACCAGCGGCCGGTCGTAGACGGAAATGTACTTGTTAAGAGACCGGTTGAACACGTCGTTGACTTGCCCCCCGCTGCCGCCGGGGCTGTCGCTCTCGGCGCCGATGTCCAGCGTCTTCTGCCATGTGAACGCATAGGTGAAATCCACACCGTGGGAAAGCCGCTTGGTCACTTTCACTTGCAGCGACTCATACCAACTGTCGCCCAACGGCGCCCATAGCGGCGTAAGTCCCGCGCCGCCCGCCGCACCGACGCTGCCGCCTCCTCCGCCGCCCGCAGCGAATTGCGGGAAAGGCCGCAACGACTGGGCCACAGTAGCAGTGAGCGGAAAACCTGCGTACGGCGGATTGGCAAACCCCCGTTGAGCCGCAAGCGCCGAATTCAGGGGAGAAATGAGTAACTGCTGGTCCGCAGCGGTGGCGATGTTGAGTCCCCGGGCCGCGATAGCCTGCATCGAGATTGCGTTGTAGTTGACCTGCGTCGGGGCCTGCCACCAGATCCCGCGATTGCCCACATATGTGGCCTCGACCACCAGATTCCGGATTGCCTCGCGCTGCACCCCGATGCTCCATTGATACGTTCGGGCGGGCCGCCCGGCGTTCGGATCGACGACGATGGGAGGGCCCGACAGCGTACCCGCATAAGGGAAATGACCCGGGTCGAAATTGGGCCATGCAACCTGAGCTCTGGTGTAGGGGACGCCCGCGGCGAAGGTCATGGCCGGCTGACCGAAGGCGGGTGAGTTGAGAGGGTTCGAAGCTGCGAGGTTATTCGAGGCTTTGTTGTCATTGTCCGTCCCGTTGTAAATGATGCCCGCGCCCCCGCGAACCACAGTCTTAGGCGTGACCTGATAGGCGAAGCCGAGCCGCGGCCCGAAGGCCCACGGGTAATTATGAGCAAACGTGCAGTTGCAAGTGGCCTCATAGATCACGGCTCCCGGGTGCCCTCCCGCGCTCGGATTTGCCAAAGTTGAGGAGAAACTGGGGAATCGGCCATACTGCTCCCGTTCGGCAGTCGAGTAATCGTAGCGCAGGCCGTAATCGAGAGTGAATTTGCGGGTGATCTTCCAAGTGTCCTGAACATAGACCCCGATTTCATGTTTCCCCAGCTTTCCGTTGGTCGGGTACCTGATGTTTACGCTGTCGACCAGGCCTAACAGAAAACTGGCGTACGGAAAACCGACGTTTCCGCCTCCAAGAGTGTTGCTGTTGAGATAGGGCTGGCCAGTCTCAGACGAGTTAAATACAAAAGAGCCGTTCGTTCCCTGCACGATTTTGGCCGGGTAACCGTCCACCTGCAGCTCGCCGCCGGTTTTATAGGTGTGGTTATTGCTGACCCAAGTCAGACCGGCGACTGCGGTCGTCTTTTGCTGGATATTCTGCACCGCCCCCACAGGGCCCAGAGTGGCTACGCCGCCTTGAGCGGACGTCAGACCCGAAATACTCGGGAACGCCAACGGCGTGAATGGCCCCTGCAAACCCAGTTGGGTTGTGGGATTGAAATCCGTGGTAGCCGTCAGGGCACGGTTAAAGTTATCCGCATAGCCCACGCCCAGATGCAGCAAAAGCGCCGGCGTCAAGGTATGGTCGTAGTTGACGCGCCAGACATGCGCGACATAATCCGTCACCGTCCCTTGCGAGATGGGCTGAGGAAACCCTTCAGCCAAGCCATTTCCATTATTCACTTTGCCGGTAAAGCGATCCTGCTGCCAATAAAAACTCAGCTTGTGCTTGTCACTCAACTGGTGATCGATCTTGAATGAAGGAATCGTGGTTGTGGTGCCCGCCGCAAACGGATAAATGCCGTTGTTAATCAAGCCGGTCTGATTCGCCGCTGGAATCAGCGCCTGGATTTTTAGCGCAACCGGATCGAGGCTAGTCTGGGGAATTGTATTGCCAACAAAAGCAGTTCGAACGATTTGGCCGTTAGAGATCTGCGGCGTGTTTGGATCATAAATTTGATTTTCCATGATCGTACGGCCCAGCGGATCGGTCCCCAGCGTACGGCCAGTCATCGCTTGCGCGAAATTGCCGGTGCGATACGCCGCGATCGGAACGGTGTTGGCCATGTTGGTCACAAAACTGTGGACCGGGTATTGCTCCCAACTGAAAAAGAAAAAGGTTTTGTCGTGGCCGTTATACACTTTAGGAATCCACACCGGACCGCCTGCCGTGAACCCATAATCATTCCTTCGCACGGTGGGCCGGAGATGGCCTCCGTTCCCGTTACTCGTAAACGGCACGCCGGCATTGAGGGCTTCGTTGGCGAAATACTCGTACCCGCTTCCGTGAAATTGGTTGGTGCCCGACTTCATAGTGAGGTTGTAGACAGCGCCGCCCGCCAGGCCGAATTCCGCGGCAAAGTTGCTGGTTTGAATAGCGAACTCCTGGATCGCATCCACGCTTCCTTGCGTCTGGGATGCGGCGCCTTGGCCCAGACCGTTGGTTGCGTCCTGCCCTTCCACCCGAAGGCGTTGCGAGTTGGTCGGAGTACCGTTCACGCTGACGGTGATCAGGTTCGGCAGCGTGGGGTTGGGAATATAAACCGTGCCAGGCAACAACTGCGTCACGGCTAACGGCTGCCGGATGTTGGTGCTGATCGTCAATATAGGCAAGTCATCCATGCGATTCGCAGTGACGTTGTGGCTCAGTTCACCGCTCTCCGTTTTGAGCAGAGAAGTAGTCTCGCTCACGGTGATGGATTCGGTAGCCGCACCCACTTGAAGCGCGACGTCGACACGCAGAGTTTGGCGCACCAGCAAGGTTAGGTTTTGCCGCACGTATTTCTTAAACCCGGGAACGGCGACGGACAATTCGTACGTGCCGGTCGGAAGTTCGCTGAGCGCATAATTGCCGGTGTTCGTCGAGGCTGCGTGGTAGACGGCGCCGGTTTCCACGTTCCTGGCGTCGATTACGGCACTGGCGACCACGGCTCCAGCAGGATCGGAAACGACACCGGTTATGCTGCCGCGGTCGCTCTGAGCGTAACCTGCCACACTCAGCACCAATAGACAGACTGCAATCCTCGCGGATCTCATCAGCTACCCCCCTGAGACTAACAATGACCAGGCGGACTATAACATGGGGGTCCAGTGGTGTCAATCGTTGTCATGCGGGGTCCAGGCAGTCGCCTTTGATCGATGTGGTGAGTGCCGATTTGCACGTGGTAGCCTGGGCGTCAGCTCGTGGCACTACCGAGATTTCAACCCGGAAGTCAGCCCGAAATCTTTTGTCGGATTCGTGGAGTGTCGCGCCGAACTCTCAAAAAACACTTGCTACACATGGCGGAGGGGATGAAGGGCCCGGGTGCGTAGCTCATAGTGGCCGAAAGATACGGCGGTCTGGCCTTGGCCGCTGCGGACAACTTTTCCACCGATATGCAGAGCCAGAGAACATCGCCAATCGAGATGGACAGGCCAATCGATGGCAAGCTTGACAGGAGTCCCCGGCAAGAGGTCTTCATCGGCTGCTATCAGGACCCCGCGACTGCTGATGTTCAAGACCTGGCCGAGACCCCGCTTGGTTTGCCGCCGTCCTCCCGCTGTGTAATGAACATCGAAAGAGATCGGGAAGCGGGTCCGCCTGCGACGTTCCTGCGGTGCATCGGGCATCAACTCGAAGTTACACGACCAATTCAGGCAGCCCGTTGACTATCACGTTAAAGTTTCGTTGGTCGTCAAGTCCTGAGGGAGGACATGCGCGCTTGCCTCCGCTATTGCTTGAGGGTTTTCCTATGCTCGCCTGCAACCTGAACCCGATTAGCGAAGCGGAGCTTCGGACCTGCAGGAGTCTCTGCGCCTGACGTAAAAGCAATCGTAGATGACGCCCTCGGTTCAGGTCCGCATAAGTCGGTCCTAGTCTTTCGGTCCCGGAAGAGAGTACAATGACGCCGTGCGCCGCCTTCTGGCAACGCTGCTGCTCGGCATGTTCAGCTACTCGCTGGTCATCCCGGCATTATTTGCCTTCGACGCGGACTCAAAACTCCCGGCATGTTGCCGCCGCAACGGCGCGCATCATTGCGCGACGAGTATGTCCGGTCAGTCTTCGGGTCCTGCGCTGCAGGCAGGCAGATGTCCTACATTTCCGACTGCGAGCGTTGTTCCGGCTAGTCGAACGTTTGGGCTAGTAACGTTTTCCCAAGCTGCGTTTGCCGCCGTAGCTAGCGATCCGGCTTCCCACCCGCAGAGTGAAGCGCTGTGCAGACTTTCACACAGCCGCGCCGGCCAAAAGCGCGGGCCCCCCGCCCTCCTTTCTTAAATTTCCAATTCTTTTGGGCGCGTTCAGACACCCAGTCGGATGTTTAGCTGGTCTCTAAGGGCCAGCCGCGTGGGGCCGAAGTTCGCATCTCTATCACCGCCCCGCTTAGGAGAATTCATGAAAACAGGTTTGACATTGGTATGCATCCTAGGGGCCTTGTTCCCTTGGACGGTGTCGGCGACGGTCTTCGGCACTGTGCGCGGCGTGGTACATGATCCGGATCACCGCCCGATACAAAACGCGCAGGTGATCGTAAAGTCGAGCGATTCCGATTATTCCCGAAAGCTCGTTACAGACCAAAACGGGGGCTTCGAGGCCACGGCAGTGCCGGTAGGGGCTTACATCGTCACCGTAACCATGGAGGGCTTTGCGCCGTCCGGGCAGCAGGTAGTAGTCGCGTCCGGTAGCGCGCCGGAACTGCATTTCCAGCTCTTAGTTGGCACACAGCGCGACCAGGTGACGGTCTCGGAATCGGCGCTTGCAGTGAATCCCGAGCAGATGACGCCCACGACGATCATCAGCCGCGGCGAAATCGCGACAACGCCGGGAGCTGATCTCAGCAACAGCCTTAAGATGATCACTGACTATGTCCCGGGAGCCTGGCTGGCACACGATCAGCTGCATGTGCGAGGAGGCCATCAGGTGAGCTGGGCGATCGACGGCGTCCCGATTCCAAACACCAACATCGCCAGCAACGTCGGGCCGCAGATCGACCCCAAAGACATCGACTATCTTGAGGTCCAGAGAGGAGGCTATTCATCGGCATACGGCGACCGCACCTATGGGGTGTTCAACGTCGTCCCCCGTACTGGTTTCGAGCGTAACAACGAAGCCGAGCTGTTTACCACGTTCGGCACATTCCACCAAACCAATGATCAACTGAATTACGGGAACCATACCGAGAAGCTTGCCTATTTTGCCAGCGTGAACGGCAATCGCAGCGACTACGGCCTCGAAACGCCCGGTCCCGATGTCCTGCATGATCGCGCCTGGGGTCTCGGCGGGATGGCATCGCTGATCTACAATCGCGACGCCAAAAATCAATTCCGTTTTGTGACTTCCCTCCGGCGGGACGACTATCAGATTCCCAACGACCCGGATGCACAAGCGGCTGGCATCCGCGACGTGGAGCGCGAGCGCGATGCGCTCGCCAGTTTTTCCTGGGTGCACACGTTCAGGCCGGGTCTGCTGCTGACGACCTCGCCTTTCTATCATTACAACCGCGCGAATTACGACGGTGATCCGAACGACACCCCGCTCAGCACGACGCAGCATCACAGCTCGCAATACGCCGGAGCGCAAATCGCCCTGAGTGCGGTTTCGGCGAAACATAATGCAACTGTCGGCCTCTACGGCTTCGGGCAGCACGACGACGAGTTTGTAAGTCTGATCGCCAATGACAGTTCCGGGCTTTCGCTGCAGCAGGACAAAATGACCACGGGGCACCTGGAGGCCGCATTCATTGAAGACCAGTACAGAGCATTTTCTTGGCTGACGCTCACGGCCGGGGTACGCCTGACCCACTTTAGCGGGGCGATCTCGGAAAATGCGGCGAGCCCGCGACTCGGGGGCTCAATTCGCATCCCCCACCTGAACTGGGTGCTCAGGGGCTTCTGGGGCGAATATTACCAGGCCCCGCCGCTATCCACGGTCAGTGGTCCGTTGCTTGACTTTGCGATCTCGCAGGGTCTTGACATCATCCCTCTGCGTGGCGAGCGCGATCAAGAACACCAGTTCGGTCTCACAATTCCTCTTCGTGGATGGTCGTTTGAGGTGAACAATTATCACCAGCGGGCGCGGAATTATTTCGACCACAACGCCATCGGCAACTCGAATGTATTCTTTCCATTGACGATCGAGGGGGCTCGGCTGATGGGATGGGAGGTTACCGTGCGCTCGCCCCGGATCGCGCATCGCGGAGAAATTTACCTGAGCTATGCAGATGCATTGGCCGAGGGTTCCGGCGCCATCAGCGGAGGGCTCACTGATTTCTCACCACCCAGGAACGGCTACTTCTTGCTGGATCATGACCAGCGGCATACTCTTCATACAGGATTCAACTTCAGCCTTCCCCGGGGCGTGATAGCCGGAGGGAACCTGTACTACGGATCAGGCTTTACCGATGGTGCGAGCGATGTCCCTGCGCATCTTCAAGGGCACACGACCTTTGACTTATCGCTCAGCAAATCGATCTCTGAGAACCTGACGCTCTCGGTGACATCTCTAAATCTCGCCAACCGGCGATTCTTGCTCGACAATAGCCTGACGTTTGGTGGAACGCATTATGCGGAACCCAGACAGATCTACGTCCAACTCC
The DNA here is from genome assembly GCA_025463005.1 of Bryobacterales bacterium. Lineage (GTDB taxonomy): Bacteria > Acidobacteriota > Terriglobia > Bryobacterales > Bryobacteraceae > Palsa-187. The sequence continues at coordinate 8,974 of JAOAPR010000148.1, forward strand.
GCTACCGATTTCGTCTCTAGGGAGACGGCGCCCGAAGGAAAAGTGCTAGCCTGCTGCTGCTGTGCGGCTTAAGCTCGTATCATCACCGGCTGCTTCCATCGGCTTGCGTGGAATCTCATCGAAGCACCGATGAGTGGAAAGGTGCCTGTTTAAATCCCTTCGTGCCTGGTCAAATGCCAACCGTGCTTGTTCTATGATGCGGCAAGCAGTGGCGAACGCGTGACCTTCAAACCGATCCAGACACCGCGCGATCTTTACAAACGCTTCAAATTCATCCCGATAGCGCTGTTGCAGACGCTTGCA
>JAOAPR010000177.1 GCA_025463005.1 Bryobacterales bacterium
CCCAAGCCGCAGAACAAAATGACTTGGGACAACGCCATATGGATCTCTCCAATAACGGCCGAACAGATGCGGATCGCACTTGGCGACCTTGTTGAGTTAACCGTGATGGGGCGAACAATCCGTGGACCAGTGTGGATCCAAACAGGACAGGCTGACGGATCGGCGACAATCCACTTTGGCTACGGCCGGAGTCGTGCGGGCCGTGTTGCGAACGGCGTGGGCTTCAACGCTTACCAACTTCGTACATCCAACGCGCTCTGGCAGGCCGCCCCGGTTCAATTAAAACGAGTTTCGAGTGGCTACGCTTTTGCCCTGACGCAACGCACCCAAACCATGGAAGGCCGCGATCCCGTTCGTGTCACGACTCTCGAGGCGTATCGTCAGGACGCGGCTTCCATTGGGGCGGAACAACCACCCCCGTCGCTATTTCCTGTGTGGGAGTATCGTGCCCACAAGTGGGGTATGTCCATCGACCTGACGTCATGCATCGGCTGCAACGCGTGTATGGCTGCCTGCCAGGCCGAGAACAACATCCCGACTGTGGGCAAAGAGGAAGTCGCAAAAGGCCGTCACATGAACTGGATCCGTGTGGACCGCTATTTTTCCGGCCCATCCCGCGATCCCGAAATACTGTTCCAGCCCGTACCCTGCATGCACTGCGAAAATGCGCCCTGCGAGCTGGTGTGTCCCGTGGCTGCGACGGTGCACAGTGGCGAAGGTTTGAATGAGATGGTTTACAACCGCTGCGTCGGCACCAGATACTGTTCCAACAACTGCCCGTATAAAGTTCGCCGGTTCAATTTCTTTCTCTACGCCGATTGGGACACCACCAGTTTGTTCGGCCTGCGGAATCCGGATGTCACTGTGCGCAGCCGGGGCGTGATGGAAAAATGCACCTACTGTGTGCAGCGAATCAATCGCGCCAAGATCGATGCCGAAAAGCAAGACCGGCCTGTTAGGGATGGCGAGATCGTCACGGCCTGCCAGCAGGCCTGCCCTGCCGAAGCGATCGTTTTTGGGGACCTCAATGATCCAAACAGCAAGGTCTCACGCCGCGTGGGCCAAAAACGCTCTTATGGCCTGCTCGAAGAACTGAATACCCGTCCGCGCACGACATATCTGGCGCGCCTGCGCAATCCGAATCCGGAGATTCAGACAGGATAGGTCGCGATGGCAGAAGAAGCAAATCACGGCACTACGGCAACGATTGACCCGGGACCCGACCAAGTTATCGGGCCACACCATGACTTTGAAACGGTTACAGAAAAGATCAGCGGCGTGGTGTTCATGCCGCTCCGCAAGACACCTCTCCAGCTCTTCGCCGCGTTTGCATTCGCGTTCGCGCTGGTAAATGTATTCCTGGTAGCGGTCACGTGGCTTCTCATACGCGGCGTGGGAATCTGGGGAATCCGGATCCCCATTGCCTGGGGATTTGCGATTGTGAATTTCGTCTGGTGGATCGGAATCGGCCACGCGGGCACCCTGATCTCAGCCATTCTGTTGCTGCTCAAACAAGACTGGCGAACGTCGATCAATCGTTTTGCCGAAGCGATGACGCTTTTCGCCGTGGCGTGCGCCGGTATGTTTCCGATCTTGCATTTGGGACGGCCCTGGCTGGCGTATTGGCTGATCCCCTACCCCAACACGATGTATCTGTGGCCACAGCCGAGAAGTCCTCTGATCTGGGACGTGTTCGCAGTGTCAACTTATGCTTCGGTGTCGTTTCTTTTCTGGTTCACGGGGCTGATTCCGGATTTGGCGACCATGCGCGATGAAGCGAAATCCGGACGCATTCGGCGCCTCTTCGGCGTTCTCGCCATGGGCTGGCGTGGCTCGGCTAAACATTGGGCACGCTATCAAAAGGCATATTTGCTGTTGGCGGGTCTATCGACTCCGCTCGTGGTCTCCGTTCACTCTGTTGTGAGCTTCGACTTCTCTATCAGCATCGTGCCCGGCTGGCACACCACGATTTTTCCGCCCTACTTTGTCGCGGGGGCGATCTATTCCGGCTTCGCCATGGTGTTGACGCTCGCGATCCCTGTTCGCCGCTGGTATCACCTCGAGGATCTGATCACTATGCGTCATATCGAGTGCATGTCGAAGGTGATGCTGGGCACCGGCCTGATCGTAGCTTACGGCTACGCAATGGAAGCGTTCATGGCATGGTACAGCGGCAATCCTTACGAACGCTTCATGTACTGGAATCGCGCGTGGGGCGGCCACTATTGGTGGACCTTCCTCCTGCTGATTCTGTGCAACATCCTGATCCCGCAAGCTCTATGGTCACGGCGCGTGCGACTGAACATCAACGCGGTTTTCGTCATCGCGCTGATCGTGAACGCAGGCATGTGGCTGGAGCGATTTGTAATCGTCATCACCAGTCTGGAGCGCGATTTTATGCCTTCAGCCTGGAACAACTACTACCCGACCGGCTGGGATTGGGCAACGTATTTCGGAACCATCGGCGTGTTCCTCAGCCTGATGTTTTTGTTTGTCCGCGGACTGCCCGCAATCTCGATGTTTGAGATGCGCGAGGTGGTGCACTCCATGGAACCCACGCATGCTCACGGAGACTAGAGTCGCGAGCCAGATCGAGCTTTACGGGCTGATGGCATCTTTCCGCCAGCCAGAGCCGCTGCTCGCAGCCGCCCGCCGCGCCCATTCCGAGGGATACCGGCACTTGGATGCCTACACGCCAATGCCTGTCGAAGGACTTGCTGACGCGATCGGCTTCCGCAGCAACGCGGTCTCGCGGTTTGTGTTTTGCGCCGGTCTGACAGGTGCGGCCGGCGGATTTGGGCTAATGTATTGGATCTCGGTAATCGCCTATCCGCATATAGTAGCCGGCAGGCCGCTTAATAGTTGGCCTGCTTACATACCGATCACGTTCGAGTGCATGGTGCTGCTGGCCTGCTTCACCGCCGTTATCGGGATGCTGGCCATGAACGGATTGCCGCAGCCGTATCATCCCGTGTTCAACGTCGATTCTTTCGAGCGGGCCTCGCGAGACAGGTTTTTCCTGTGCATCGAAGCGTCTGATCCGGCCTTCGATCCCGTTCGCACACGGCGCTTTCTGGAGCAACTTGACCCCGAGGAGGTGATGGAAGTTGCTCCCTAGAATGACAATCGTCATATTCGCCGCGGGGCTCGCCGGCTGCCGGCAGGACATGCACGATCAGCCGCGCTACAAGCCTCTGGCGCCATCCGATTTCTTCGGCGACGGACGATCAGCGCGCCCCGCCGTGGAAGATACAGTCGCTCGCGGCCAATTGCGCATCGACGAGGTGCGATACACGGGTAAACTGGCCGGCGAAGACAGCACGGTTTTTCCGTTTCCCATCAGCCGCTCGGACGTTCTGCGCGGACGCGAGCGATTCGATATCTATTGTTCCCCATGCCACAGCCGTCTCGGCGATGGCAACGGCATGGTGGTGCGCCGGGGATTCCCTCAGGCTGCGAATTACCACACCGACAAACTTCGCGAGGCTCCTGTCGGGCATTTCTTCGACATGATCACAAATGGACGCGCCGCCATGCCAAGCTATGCCTCGCGCGTAAGTCCTGACGATCGCTGGCGGATCATTGCGTATATCCGCGTGCTGCAGCTAAGTGAGCACGCAACACTGGATGACGCCCCGCCGGACAAGCGTCGTGAGCTGGAGACACAACAATGACTCCGGACGCCCTGCTCGCTTTGTGGGAGCGCTGGTCGAGAATAGCCGGGGTCGCCGGGATCGTCCTGAGTCTGGTGGGATTCCTTATCAACCGCGAGCAGTTTCTGCGATCGTATCTGTTCGCCTACATCTATTGGACCGGCATGGGAATCGGTTGCCTGGGAATTCTTCTGCTGCATCATACCGTAGGCGGCAAGTGGGGCCTGGTCATCCGGCGTTTCCTGGAGGCCGGAGCGCGAACACTGCCGTTTATGGCCGTCCTGGTCATCCCCGTTCTCATGGGCCTGTCAATCCTTTACCCGTGGGCGCGACCCGATGCAGCTCAGGATCCCGCCATCCGTTCCAAGACCGCATATCTGAACGTTCCGTTTTTCGTGCTGAGGACCGTTTTATACTTTGCGATCTGGACAGTGTATGCGCGTCTGCTCAGCAAACGTTCAGAGGAACACGATTTAACCGGCGACGATCGGCTGATCAGGCATATGCGAGCCCTGAGTGCGCCTGGCCTGGTGGTCTTCGTCCTTACTGCTACGTTTGCTTTTATCGATTGGGTGATGTCGCTCGAGCCCGAATGGTTCTCGACGATTTACGGCGTCATGTTCCTCGTCGGCCAGGTGTTGCAGGCTTTTGCCCTCACTATCGCGCTTTTGGCTGTACTGTCCCGGTTCGCCCCTTTCGATAAATACCTGACCGCCCAGCATTTTCACGATCTGGGAAATCTGGTTTTCGCCTTCACTGTGCTATGGGCGTATCTTTCTTTCTCGCAATTCCTGATCATATGGGCCGGCAACCTGCCTGAAGAGATTCCTTGGTATCTGCGTCGTTTAGGGCCGGGATGGGGCGCAGTGGCGGTCTTCCTCGTCTTGTTCCACTTCGCCTTCCCATTTCTGGTGCTGTTGCAGCGCACAGTAAAACGGCGCGCGACGCTTCTTCTGAAAATTTGTGTGCTGATGATTTTCGTCCGGATGGTGGACGTTTACTGGCTGGTGGAACCCGCGTTCTACCCAAGTCGCATCAGTGTTCGCTGGGTCGACCTGGCAACCGTTCTCGCGGTCGGCGGAATCTGGCTGTCCCTGTTCTTCTGGCAATTGCGGACGCGTCCGTTGCTCCCCATGCGAGATCGCCGTCTGGAGGAGGCGCCACGGGAAACCGTCGCGTTTTGAGAACACATGGCAGACGATGTAAAGCCGTTAGTAACTGAGCATGAGACAACCGATGCTCCCATTCGGGCGATTGTGTTCTCGGCGATCGCTCTGTCGGTGACTGCCGCGCTGGTACTCGCCGTAAGCGTCGGCGTCTTCCGCTACTTTGTAGCACACAGGGCCGAAGTGCCGCCGAACACATTGGTTTCAGGCGATCGACTGGTCCCTCCCGCGCCTCGCGTCGAAGAACATCCTGCAATCGAGTTACAGACTTTACGCCAGCAGGAGGATCAAATACTGTCTTCGTATGGCTGGATCGACCGCACGGCCGGCATCATCCGGATTCCGATTGACCGGGCGATCGATCTTCAGCTTGAGCGCGGCTTTCCGACTCGGACGGAGAAACAATCCCGATGAAATATATCGCGCTATGGATTGCTCTGGCAGGCTCGGTTCGCCTTTTGCCCGCGCAGGTGTACGGCCGTCCACCTATCCTGCGCGACGTGGGGATCGACCAAAAGATGGGAGCGCAATTACCGCTCGATCTTCCCTTCGAGGATGAACACGGCCGCGCAGTGACCCTTCGCGACTATTCGGGCAAGCCGATCATCCTGGCGCTGGTCTATTATCAATGCCCCTCGTTGTGCAACTTGGTGTTGAACGGAGTGAGCCGAGTGACGCGCGGGTTGTCCTTCGCTCCCGGTAAAGAATACGAATTCATTGCAGTCAGTTTCGATCCCCGTGAATCCGCGCCCCTCGCCCTCGCTAAAAAGCATTCTCTGATGCAGGAGTTCGGACGACCCGGCCCCGAAAACGGCTGGCATTTCCTCACCGATTCCGGTACTTCCGCCAAGATTCTCGCGGATGCGGTGGGTTTTCACTACACCTTTGACAACGCCACCAATCAATTCGCGCATCCCAGTGCGATCCTCATTTTGACCCCGGAGGGCCGCGTTGCGCAGTACTTCTATGGAATCGACTACCTCGCGCGGGATGTGCGACTTGGCCTGGTCGAGGCATCCCGTAACAACATCGGATCACCGCTGGACCAGGTTCAGCTCTTTTGCTTCCATTACGACCCGTCTAATGGAAAGTACAGCCTGGCGATCATGAACATACTCCGAGGAGCCGGGCTGGCCACCGTCGCCGCACTGGCGGGCTTCATGCTCCGGATGTTCCGGCGCGACTGGCGCCCAGGAGGCGGCTAGCTATGGGCGAGCTTTCTCCATTTCCAGTACGGGCCTCCGCCGCAGCCGGCGAAGTCGATGCGCTCTACTTTTTCATCGTGGCCGTCAGCACCATCATGACGGCGCTCATCTTTTTCGTCGTCCTCTCGTTCGCCATCAAATACCGCCGGCGCAGTCCCGACGAGCGGCCCAGGCCGATTCACGGATCCATCCCGCTTGAGATCACCTGGAGCGTGATCCCCTTCGGCATCATGCTCATCATGTTCGGCTGGGGGACCAAGCTCTATTTCGAGCTCTACACGCCGCCCAAGAATGCGCTGGATGTTTACGTCACGGGGAAGCAGTGGATGTGGAAAGTGAATTACCCGGAGGGCCAGCGCGAAATCAACGAGCTCCATGTGCCGACCGGCCGCGCGATACGAGTGACGCTCGCCAGCGAGGACGTGATTCACAGCTTCTTCATTCCGGCTTTTCGCACCAAACACGATGTCATTCCCGGCCAGTATGTGGCTATCTGGTTTCAGCCGACGAAACCCGGCCGCTATCACCTGTTTTGCGCCGAGTATTGCGGCACCCAGCATTCGACTATGGGCGGCTGGGTCACCGTAATGGAGCCCGCGGACTACGAAGCGTGGCTTGCCGGGACCGAACGCGGGGCGTCGATGGTGGAGGAGGGCGCCAAGCTGTTTCAACAGTTTGGATGCGCGAACTGTCACGTGCTTAACCTGACCGCGCGATGCCCGCCTCTGGGAAACGTCTACGGTAATCCCGTGAAGCTTGAAGATGGACGTACCGTAATCGCGGACGAAGCCTATCTTCGCGAGTCCATACTGAATCCCAATGCCAAAATCGTTGCGGGTTACAAGCGCGACGTCATGCCGTCTTTCCAGGGACAGGTCAGCGAGGAAGGATTGCTGCAACTGATCGCCTATATCAAAAGTCTTTCTAATCCTAACGAGAGGCGGCCATGAGCACTATTTTTGAACAGCCGCGTGTCGAGGCCCCGGCGAACTATCTGAACGTCGATTACGGCTGGAAATCCTGGCTGTTTACGACGGACCACAAGCGCATCGCTTTGCTGTACCTGTTCTCGATCACGGCGTTCTTCATGGTGGGCGGAGCTTTCGCAGTCGCCATGCGCATCAATCTGGCTTCCCCGCGCGGGGTCTTCAGCGCTGACACTTACAACAAGCTGTTCACCATGCACGGGATCATCATGGTGTTCTTTTTCCTGGTACCGTCGATCCCCGCGGTCCTGGGGAACTTTCTGATCCCCATCATGATCGGCGCCCGCGATCTCGCGTTCCCACGGATTAATTTGCTGAGCTGGTATATCTACATCGTCGGCGGAATTTTCGCATTATGGGCGGCGTTCGATGGCGGCGTGGATACCGGCTGGACCTTCTACGCGCCTTACAGCACGACGTATTCGAATACCCACGTCATCCTGACGGCGATGGGCGTTTTTGTGGCCGGATTTTCGTCAATCTTAACCGGATTGAATTTCATCGTCACGATTCACAAGATGCGCGCACCCGGAATGACGTGGATGCGTCTCCCTCTGTTTGTGTGGGCCCACTACGCCACCGCCCTCATTCAGGTGCTCGGCACACCCGTGATCGCGATTACCCTGGTCCTGCTGGCTTTGGAGCGAATCCTGCACGCCGGCATTTTCGATCCGGCCGTGGGAGGCGATCCGATTCTGTTCCAGCACTTGTTCTGGTTCTATTCGCATCCGGCCGTCTACATCATGATCCTTCCAGGGATGGGCGTGATGAGCGAACTGGTCACGTGTTTTTCCCGCAAGGGAATCTTCGGATACAGCTTTGTAGCGTTCTCCAGTATTGCGATTGCGGTTGTCGGCTTTTTCGTGTGGGGGCATCACCTGTTCGTTGCCGGGCAGTCAATGTACGCCGGCACGGTGTTCTCTCTATTGAGCTTTATTGTTGCGGTTCCATCCGCGATTAAAGTCTTCAACTGGACTGCGACCATGTACCGCGGCTCTATTTCGTTCGACACGCCCATGTTGTACGCATTCGGCTTCATCGGTCTCTTCACGATCGGAGGATTGACCGGCCTGATACTCGCCACCATGGCCCTGGACGTTCATCTCACCGATACCTATTTCGTCATCGCGCACTTCCACTACGTCATGGTGGGCGGAATGGTAATGGCCTACCTGGGCGGGATTCATTTCTGGTTCCCGAAAATCACCGGCCGCATGTATCCGGAGCTGTGGGCCAAGTTCGCCGCACTGGTTGTCTTTGTAGGATTCAACCTGACCTTCTTTCCGCAATTCCTGCTCGGATATCTCGGCATGCCGCGGCGCTATTATTCCTATCCGGAGGAATTCCAGGTTCTGCACGTGATGTCCAGCGCCGGGGCGTCGATTCTGGGTGTAGGGTACGTCATCCCGCTCATCTATTTGGCTTGGGCGTGGAGGAAGGGACCCAGGGCTCCGCAGAACCCGTGGGACGCGAAGGGACTGGAATGGGAAAAGGCTCCTAGTCCACCGCCCACGTTTAACTTCGATACTCTGCCGATCGTAACCGAACCCGCCTATAACTATTCGGGCGAGCCCGAAAAGGAGGAGCCGCTTGCAGGAGAGCAACGTGGCGATCGCCACGCATAACGAGCGATTGCGCCATCATTTCGACACTGCCGAGCAGCAGGAAGAATCGTCGACCCTGGGAATGTGGGTATTCCTGCTCACCGAAATCATGTTCTTCGGCGGAATGTTCGGCGCTTACACGGTGTATCGGAACATGTATCCTGACGCCTTCGCCTCCACCAGCCGGTTCATGAACATCACTCTCGGCGCCATCAACACCGTTGTGCTGATCACTAGTAGTCTGACCATGGCCCTGGCAGTGCGCTCGGCCCAGCTAGGCGTAAAGAGAGCCCTGATCCTGTTTCTCGTGCTCACGCTGCTTCTTGGGTGCATATTTCTGGGCGTGAAAGTGGTGGAATATCACGAGAAATGGGTGGATCATCACATTCCCGGCCCCGGGTTTCGCTACGACGATGCGCGTTACTTCCGACAGGCACAGATCCTGTTTTTTCTGTACTTCGCCATGACCGGAATGCACGCGCTGCACATGATTATCGGGGCTGGCCTGCTGGCGACGTTGATCATCATGGCCCGGCGCGACAGGTTCAGCGCCGCTTGGCACACGCCCGTCGAGATGATCGGCTTGTACTGGCACTTCGTCGATATTGTCTGGATCTTTCTGTTCCCGCTGCTCTATTTAATCGGACGAACCAGATGACTCGCCACATTGTTCCGGTAAGGACTTACGTCTCCGTTTACGCCGTGCTGATTGCGCTTACTGCCACCACGGTAGCGGTTTCCAGGATCGATCTCGGCGAATTCAATTTTATCGTTGCCATGACCATTGCCGTAATAAAAGCCGTGCTGGTCATCATGTTTTTTATGCATGTAAGGGAGGCCAGTGCTCTCACCAAGCTCTTCGCCGGAGCCGGATTCTTCTGGATGGCGATCCTGATTGTATTTACTCTCAGTGATTACTTGAGCCGCGGCTGGCTCCCGCTTGGACAATGGTGGCGCTGAAGATTTAAGGGACCGTCGCTAGCTCGGCGGCCTTCATCCTCTCGGTGAGCCACTGGATCATGCGCGTTTTGTAGGAACTCAATTCCCACCAGCGCAGGCCGTGGCCGCCGCCTGGAACGGAATGCAATTCGCAATCGGCTCCGGCCTTCTTCAGAGCCTCGCACATCTGCTCAGACTGCTCGAACGGCACCAGCCCATCCGCCGTTCCGTGGATCAGCAGAAAGGGCGGCGCTTCCTTCCGGACCCAGTTGATAGGTGAAAGATCGCGCAGGCCGGCCAGGAGTATCGCCTCAAATGGCGATCCTCTCACCGCTCGGCGAACCGAATCCGGTATTCGTCTGGAGGTCTGCACCAATTTGGGGAGATCACTCGGGCCATAGAACGCGATTACCCCTTGCACCGTCTCTGCTACATCCGGAGTTCCCGGGCGCAAAGCGGCCATAGAGGCAAGCTGCGCGCCGGCTGACTCGCCGATCAGAGCAATCCGCTCGGGGTCAATGTGGAATTCGGCCGCATGCTCGCGCACGTAAGCGATGGCGGTCCGGACGTCGGTTACCGCATCGGTCAACGTGGTTGCAGACGAAATCAGGTCGGGAATGGAGGGAGGATTGAGTACGTTTACCAAGCGGTAGCTGATGGAGAACCATGCAAAACCTGCTTCCGCCAAAGGCGCAAACAATGGCTCGACGCTGTGTCTTCGATCCCCGGTGACCCATGCGCCCCCATGCACGATGATGGCCGCCGGAAATGGTCCGGAGCCGTCTGGAACATAGGCGTCCATTGCGAGGCTCACGCTTCCCGGATGACTATACTCAATGTTTTCGAAGGACTTACCGCTCGCAATCATTGCAAGACTGGCGAGCAGAGCGAAGGCACCAAAACCCACAACTAACTCGACGCAGTACAGGGAGCTCCGGGTACAGAGATGGAACAAACTAGGTATTTGGCCAGTCACGTGCTAACGTGTCCACATGACCAATAAATTGAGAATTCTGTTCCTCACCGTTTCGCTAGCCACGTTGGCTCTTGCACAACAGCAGCAAGGACCAAAGGATGATATCAAGGATGCCGGCAAGGAGGTCAAGAAGGCCGGAAGGGCGACCGGCAGAGCAGCAAAAAAGACCGGGAGCGCCACCAAGAAAGCAACCAAGAAGGCCGTGAATAAAACGGCCGATAAAGTCGAAGAGGGCGCCGGCAAGGTCAAGGACAAAACTCAGGACAAATAAGGGACCTGGCCACCCAGCCAGACGTGCTTAGGAAACGGCTCCAGCGGGTTGTGGTCTAACTGCTGTGAGATATCGACTGGCTTTCGAAAAAAGGATGCGCTCGGATGGGCAGGAGTCCTCGATTGACCCCACTTCCAAGCTCGATGACGAGCTCGATGATGGGGTCGTTGCAGAGAAGGTATTTGTAGAACGACTCGAACCACAAGCCCAGCACAGCCAGGAAGTGCTGGACGAAGATGACGCGTTTTTGGCGCTTGCCGGCACCGAAGTCTGGGAGTACGAAGTCGTCAATGACCGCACTGATGAATTCGAGGATGCCATCCGAAACTCCCGGGTGGTATTCGAATATACGGTTGTTGACGAATCGGAGACGCCTGGAGACGAAGCGACCGCCGTCGTTCTCGATCGTGGCGATCCGTTTTTGACAGAGGATGCCGCCGCGGACACGCCCACAGCGGCAGGATCGGGCGTTCGCGCCACCCCCGACGATGGACCCGCCGGCCAACCAACCGGCGACCCCAGCGCGGGAGGCGCCCCCTTGCGACGCGGCCGCCTCGCCGATGATCAGTTGGAAGGAATCGGAGAACCGGGGAGCGGCGGACTGGATGAACTCACCATCACGGATGCCGATGACCCGAGTCTTGGCCTCACCGGACCGGAGACTCCAGGACGTGATTGGGCCGCGAACACCGGCCCGGCGCGCACCAGTGTCCACGGCGCACAGACTCGCGACCTGACGGATCGTGGGAGCGCTCTCAAACCGATGGATAAGTCCCGGACCGATGAAGTCGCGAACACACCCAAGAAAATCACCAAGTCAAACCGTCCTGCTGGCTCCCCACGCAAACGTAAAGCCGGGTAGGAAGCGAAGCGATTTCAGCCCCGCAAGGAAGTAAGGACATGGCCGATAAACCCAACCGACGAGAGATTTTGGAAACCGCCGGACTGGCCTTTCTCGCCATGCAGTCGGGATCGGCAGCCGGCGAGATGCCCTATCGCACACTTGGGAAAACCGGGCAGATGGTGTCGTGCCTCGGGCTTGGCGGCTACCATATCGGAAAACCGAAGCTGTCCAGTTCAGAGGCGATTCGTCTGATCCGGCAGGCGCTCGATCGAGGCATGAACTTCATGGACAACTCCTGGGATTACAACCAGGGAGAGAGCGAAATCCGTATGGGCAATGCCCTTCGCGACGGCTACCGTCAGAAGGCGTTCCTCATGACCAAGTTCGACGGCAGGACCAAGGAAAGCGCCTCCCAGCAGATCGATGAGTCGCTCAAGCGTCTTCAAACTGATCATCTCGACTTGCTTCAGTTTCACGAGAACATTCGGTTCGACGATCCTGACCGGTTTTTCGCGCCGGGTGGAGCGAATGAAGCGTTGGTTGCGGCGCAGAAGGCAGGAAAAACACGGTTCATCGGATTCACCGGTCACAAGGACCCGCACATCCACCTTTACATGCTGGAACTCGCCCGGAATCACGGGTTCAACTTCGATACGATTCAAATGCCCATCAATGTGCTGGATGCTCAGTTCCGCAGCTTCGGCAAACTGGTTGTGCCCGAGGCCCAAAAGATGGGACTCGGCATCCTGGGCATGAAAAGCATGGGAGATACCGTGATTCTCAAAAGCAAGGCAGTTACCGCAGAGGAGTGCCTCCAGTACGCCCTCAGCCAGCCGACCTCCGTCGTGATCACCGGAATCGACAGCCAGCAGATCTTGGATCAGGCGTTTCGCATCGCCAGCGGATTCAAGCCTCTTACGCCCCAGCAGATCTCGGCGATTCTCAAGAAAACGGCAAGCGTCGCCAGCACCGGCGAGTACGAGCTCTTCAAGACCACGTCTCACTTCGATAGCACCGCTCAGCATCCGGAATGGCTCGGACCCGAAACCCCACGCGTTCAGCAATTGGGCAAAGACGCTTAGACTCCCCCAATTACTAAGGCAACCTAATTGCTCGGTCCGAATGCAGGGACGAGAGTGATACATTCCTGGTCTGAGGTCGTAACGCCCGAACAGACAACAATATTTGAAACCATCTTCCGCGAGGCCGCCCGGAAAGGGATCAGCTTCGCGATCGGTGGATCGCTCGCCACTGCCTTGCACGCCGGGATCTCGCGTCCGACCAGAGATTTGGATCTCTACGTCAAGCCCGAGGACAAAGACCGGACGATCGCCCTGCTTCCCGACCTGGGCTTTTCCGACTATTATGATCAGCTCCCGTATGACCGCGGCTGGATCTACCGCGGTGTCTCCGGAGACATCATCGTGGACGTCATCTGGCAGATGGCGAACCGGCGCGCCGTAGTGGACGAATGCTGGATTTCCCGTGGTCCACTAATCGCATGCGGCGCGAAGCACGTACGGGTCCTCCCGATCGAGGAGTTGATCTGGACCAAGCTGTACGTGCTCCAAAAAGACCGTTGCGATTGGCCCGATATTTTGAACCTCCTGGAGTTTTCGTTTGATACGATCGATTGGCGCTACTTAGCCGGTCGGGTGGGGGAGGATCTGCCCGTCCTACAAGCTGTGCTGGACGTGTATTCGTGGTTACATCCCAACCTTGATGGGAGGCTTCCGGAATGGCTTCGGGGCCGGAACGGGGCCGGACACGTCCCTGCTCCTGAGAACGTCACCCGTGAGCGAGCTGCCATCCTCGATTCCAGACCCTGGCTGATCGGGTCTATACAGGAGGAGAAATAATTCGTGCTGATTGGCGCTATGAATCATCCCGCCTCCGAAGTGACGGCCGAGATCCGGTGGATAGCGGACATGGGCCTGGACTTCATCGACCTCACGCTGGAGCCTCCGGCAGCAAGAGCCTCCGGAATCGATGTTGAAGCCGTCAGGCGGGCCATCGCGGAGCATGGCCTTGAAGTGGTCGGCCATACCGCCTTTTACCTCCCGATTGCGAGCGCGTTCGAATCTATTCGATGCGCGGCGGTGGCCGAACTGCGGACGTGTCTGGAAGTCTTTGCAGCCATTGGAGCTCGCTGGATGAACATACATCCGGATCACAACACGCCGCTGCAACCGCGCAGTTATTTCATTTCCAGGAACGTTCTCTCCATCAGCGAGTTGATTCCGGATGCCCGACGCCACGGAATCGGTCTCATGATTGAGAACCTTCCCGGGGACTTCAATACGCCGGATCAGCTAGGCGATCTGATGGAGCCGTTACCGGAGCTCCGTCTGCACCTGGATATCGGCCACGCGAACCTGCTGGTCCCCTCCAACATGACTGAGGCGATCCTCGCGAGATACGGCCAGCGATTGCGCCATGTTCACCTCCACGATAACAAGGGGGGAGGCGCCGATCTGCATCTCCCTTTAGGATCCGGCACCGTGGACCTGAAAAGCGCCGTTCGCGCGCTGAAGGCCTGCGGCTACGATGGAACCATCACGCTGGAGGTGTTTACTCCCGATCGCGAGTACCTTCGCATTAGTCGGAACATACTTCGGAACGTATGGAACGAGACATCTCCAGGCTAGGGTTGATTTCCGCCTGACATCAGGTCGATTGAAAGGCTAGTGTGACGAACGCCGTGATATTCTGCTCTCAGCAGCCCACAAGATATTCTCCCTAAGGAACTTCGCAGTGTCTTCCTCTGTGTCTACGCCGCCTCCAAACCCTCCCGTAGTGGAAACTCCACAAATCAATCCCGTGATCTCTGCCGCCGAGCTGATCCCTCGGCCGGAATATCCGCGTCCCCAGTTTGTTCGCTCCGAATGGCTGAACTTGAATGGATACTGGGGCTTCCGGGTCGACGACCAAAACATCGGACTGGAGCAGAGATGGTTTAATGGGCCCGAGTTTCCGGGCCGCATCCTGGTGCCGTTCTCCATGGAATCGCCCCTGAGCGGAATCGGCGACCGCTCCTTCCATCCGTGCGTCTGGTACCATCGCCATTTTCGCGTGCCGGAGCACTGGAGCGGCCAACGGATTCTGCTGAATTTCGGCGCGGTAGACTATCGCGCTACCGTTTGGGTGAACGGCGTGGTGGTTGCGTCGCACGAGGGCGGACATACGCCTTTCCATTGCGAAATCACCGGCGAGGTCAAGCAGGGTGAAAATACCCTGGTGGTTCGCGCCGAAGATCCTCCTGAAGACCGCTACATTCCTCGAGGAAAACAGCATTGGGAAGCCGAGGCGGTCGGCATTTTCTATGCCCGAACCACGGGGATCTGGCAGACTGTATGGCTCGAACCAGTTCCCACGCACTATCTGGAATCGGTTCGAATTACGCCTCGCATCGATGGCTCGGTTTCCTTCGCGGCGAAGGTCCGGCCTTCGGGAGAGTCCCTGTTCATCAACGTGACAGTGTTCCGCAACGGCCGGGCAGTAGCGAGCGGCATGGGGCTGGCAGACGGCCCGCGCGCGAGCGCCGGAATACAGATCGCCGAACCAAAGCTGTGGTCGCCCGACAGACCGAACCTGTACGACGTTCACATTGAGCTTCACGGACCGCACGGCCGGATCGACGCCGTGGACAGCTATTTCGGATTCCGTTCCATAGGCACACAGGACGGCAAGGTGCTTTTGAATGGCGATCCGATTTACTTGAAGACGGTTCTTGACCAGGGATACTGGCCGGAGTCGAATCTCACCCCGCCTTCCGACGAAGCGATCCAGTTCGATATTCTGCGGACCAAGGAAATGGGATTCAACGGTGTGCGCAAGCACCAGAAGGCCGAGGATCCGCGGTTTCTGTACTGGGCGGATAAGTTAGGTCTGATGGTTTCCGCCGAGATGGCCAATGCCTATCTGTTCAGCCCGCAGGCAGTGGCCCGGATGACACGGGAATGGATCGAAGTGGTCAATCGCGACTACAATCATCCCAGCATCGTAATTTGGGTGCCCGTGAACGAAAGCTGGGGCGTCCCGAATTTGCGCGAGGTCCAGCAGCAGGCCCACCTTAAAGCGCTTTATTACCTGACGAAGTCGCTCGACGACACCCGCCTTGTGATCGACAATGACGGCTGGGAGCACACCGACGCTACCGACCTCTTCGCCATCCACGACTACACGCGGACCGGCGAGGAATTGTACAGGCGTTTCCAGGCCATCAGCCGCGACAGCGTCCCGCTGCCGCTGTACGGAAAGCTGTACCTGGCCCCCGGATCGCGTTACAACGGCACCCCGCTTTTCCTATCAGAGTTCGGCGGCATCGGCTATATTCCCGCCGAACAAGCGGCTACGATGCCCGCCAATGCGTGGGGCTATTCGGGCGTGGAACCGACTGCGGAGGCGGCCCTTTCGCGGATCCGCGGGCTCTACGAAGCCATAGCGCGTATCCCCCAAATCGCGGGAATCTGTTATACGCAGCTCTACGATGTCGAACAGGAAGTGAACGGCCTGATGACGTACGACAGGCGGATGAAGTTCGACCCGAAGGCGATCCGCGAGATCAATTCGCTTCTGATTTGACCGCCCCAGCGGTAGAACCGATTGGCGCCGGTTTCCGGATCATCTCCCCCCGCGTGGCTCCCGACAATTTGGAGCACAACGTGAGCGCCTGTCCGACAACCTGGTCCATGTTGTAGTACTTGTACGTCGCCAGCCTCCCCACGAAGTGCACGTTGGGTGTGGCCGCCCCGAGCGCCTCATACTGCTTGTAGAGAATTGCGTTTTCCGGTCTCGGCACCGGGTAATAAGGATCTCCTCCGTTGCAAGGGAATTCGTACACGATGCTGGTCTTGCGATGCGTCTGGCCGCTGAGGTGTTTGAACTCCGTCACCCGGGTATAGGGGTGCTCGTTGGGATAGTTGATCACCGCTACCGGCTGAAGGCGCTCCACGTCCAGCGTTTCGTGCTTGAACTGGAGTGAACGATACGGCAGATTTCCGAACCTGTAGTCGAAGAACTCATCGATCGGCCCCGTATACACCATCTCGCGAAACTTCACGCATCGCGCCACATCGCGGTAACAGAGGCCGAGAGCCAGCGTGATGTTGGGATGATCCAGCATGTTCTCAAACATTCGCGTGAAACCGTGCAGCGGCATTGCTTGATACGTATCGGTGAAGTACCGGTCGTCGCGGTTTGTCCTCACGGGAATCCGCGCGGTCACCGATGCATCCAGCTCGGAAGGATCCAGTCCCCATTGTTTCCGCGTGTAACCGCGAAACATTTTCTCATAGAGATCGCGGCCCACGCGGCTCACCACGACGTCCTCCGCTGTGCGGATCACAGCGGGTTTTTCCGCAACCGACTCCAGATATGCTTCCAGATCCTGGACATCCAGATTGAGCCCGTAAATCGAATTGACGGTATCGAGATTAATCGGAATCGGAACAAGCTTGCCGTCGACTTTTGCCCGGACGCGGTGCTCGTATTGCCGCCACTCCGTAAATTTCGAGAGGTACTCGAAAACGTCCCTGGAGTTGGTGTGGAAGATATGCGGCCCATACTTATGTACCAGGATCCCGCTCTGGTCGTAATGGTCATAAGCGTTGCCGCCTACGTGATCGCGGCGATCGACCAGCAGCACGGTCTTTCCAAAGTTGCGGGCCATTTGCGAAGCGACGACGGAGCCCGCGAATCCGGCGCCCACTACTATGTAATCAAACATGGGCTGCCTCCCCCTGCTGATTCCGCCGAACCGGAGCAGCGCTTTCTTCGCCTCTCTCGATCGCTAGCAGAAGAGTTTCGATCAGCCGGTTCATGGAGGCCCAGGTCGAATCCCACGAGAGCGTCTGTAAGAAATCATCAGCGCGTTCACGCCACTTGAGGCTCATGCCAAAAGCCATTGCCTGCTCAGCCCCGTCGACAAATTCGTGAGCATTGCAAGCGATTCGCGCGAGTCCCAGCTCACCGTAGGGACGAACCACATCGCGGATGGCGGTGGAGATTACCGGCAGACCCGCAGCCAGGTATTCCGGCGTTTTGGTCGGACTTATAAAACGCGTGGCATCATTCAAAGCGAATGGCATCAGCGCTACGTCCCAACCGGCGAAGTACTGCGGCAACTCCCGGTAATCCTTCATTCCAAGCCAATGTATATTCGGCGCCTTCGGCAGGGACTCGGGTTGTATTTTTACAACCGGGCCCAGCATGATCAGTTGCCAATCCGGACGCAATGCGGCGATCCCCGCTACAAGCTCCAGGTCCATGCGCTCGTCAATGACTCCCGCGTAGCCAAGACGCGGGCGCGCGATGGCTATCTGGTCGGCAGGCTCATCCTTGACGCAGCGGGCTTGCGCGAAGTGCGAAACGTCGACTCCGCTCGGAAATGCGTGAACTCGCGGGTGCCCGGCGCGCTTGGCCTCAAACAGGCTGATCCCGCCGGTGAAAACCAAGTCAGCACTCTTAAGAAGACGCTCCTCCAGCAGACGCAATTCCGGAGGCGCTCCCTTGAAGCCGGTCAATTCGTCCATGCAATCGTATACCATCGCCGCCGGAGCAACGCTCGCCGGAAAGCTCTCAATGGCCATCGGTGTATAGAACCAGGCGATGGGATTCTGAATGTTCTTGGAACGGAACAGCCGGGCGAGCAGATCGGAAATGACCGCAGAAGCGCGCCGACGCAGGTCCTCGGGAAGATGCGGGGTAATGACCTCCACGCCTGTCTGATCACAGACCTTGCTCACCAGTTTAGGTTCGCCGCTTTCCTCGAACACCGGTTCCTCGACATACAGAACTCTGCGGTGGCGAGCGAATCTGCTCATAAGGTGCTGTGGTCTTTGAAAGACAAAGCTCCAACGCAGGTGCGAAAGACAAACCAGATCATGCTGGACTGAACTTGAGTGCTTCATATTGTTTTCTTCTTTCTTACCTTTTTCTTGACGCCTGATCTCGGCGGCCAGTGGTTCATAAACCTCACGCGAGCCGTCAGGCTCCGGGTAGTCCCACAAGCCGTTGTGGCAATGCCGGTCATCGTTCCAGCCGGGGTGATTGAGGATCGGATACAGGCAAATACCGTGCATGGATACGCCGGCCTGCATCGCAGCGCGAACTTCCTGGCTGATATAGGCGAACCATTCCGGCCGCGAGGCATCCTCAGTGCCGGTTTCCGAAACAAACATCGGCCGGCGATAGCGTTCGTACACTTCCTGGAGGATTTTTCGGAAGGGACGGTATTGGGGCTCGCCGAGCCAGATGGTCTCCCCGTAGTTCCACCACTGATTGCGGTCGTAATAGTTCACGCCGATGATGTCGAGGTACGATTCTGCACCGCCTAGATCGGTGTGCACTCGGCCAGCCAGCATGTCCCACGCTTCGAACATGGCCATTCGATACTCTTCGGCTTGCCGGATGTCATCCGCGCTGTCCGGCTCGCCGACGATGTGGATCACCGGCTCCGGCGACACCAGGCGCACATCGGGAAGCTCGCTCCGGAGCGCATCGGAAGCCCGTATGGCGGCTCTCACAAGCTGCCGCTTCAGCTCATGCCCGCGTCCTTTTTCGTACGGATTGATGTGAGCGGCGTGTCCGCCTGCCCACGACACAAACGATATTTCGTTTATGGGAGCTACGAAAGGTGTTTCAGAAGTCTCGCTTCGGAGTAGTTTCCCAAAGCCGGCCGCAAGTTCGGCCAACGCATCCACCCACGCCGGATCGAAAATGTTCAGATGATCCGGCCAGCCGAAGTGAAACAAATCCCACACGACCTGAATGCCAAGCTTTTGCGACGCTCTCAATATCGGAAGCGCGGATGCGAAATCCTGAACCCCCGGGCGCGGCTGGATCAAGTGCCAGCGCAATCCTTCGCGTACCGTAAGAATTCCAAATTCCTTGCATCTCAGATAATCCTGCTCAGCAAGCGAGTCGTGCCGGGTCGAGCCGATCAGGTCCAAACGACGTCCTGTTTTCAACTTATGGGTGGAACATTCGAATCCGCCCTGCAGGAAACTTCTGAACACAGCCCGTTCCTTCACGGTTCTCTAACTCCTTAAGCTGCGAGAGTCCGGGTGGAGACTCGGTAGTGCGAGGGACACCCCAGAGGCTCGGTTGCTCGTAGCTCGTAGCCCCTAGCCTGACTATTAGATCTTGGCGGAGCGACTGCGTTACCTTGAACCGTTTGCGTGTGACGAACCGGTGAGGTGTGCGGTGGCGGCGGCACAATGTCTGATGCTCGTACGCTCAAGGGCAATCGGCTTCACACGCGAAACGCCCGGGCTCAATGGACATCGAACAGGCGAGTCGGCTTAATGCGTTGATGAGTTTCCAGACGCAAGAACAAAGGAGAACTGTTATGAATTCAATGAAGGACGCCCTGAGTGAAGCGATCGAGCATCCAATCCTGACTGAACCACGCACGCAACCTCGCCGCGCGCACCAGGAGGGCAAAGTCGCCCGTACGATCGAGCAGCAGACCGCGAAGCTTTCCTCCGACACCTTTCTATGGGCCGCGCTTGGCTCCATGGGAATCTCGCTAGCTTTGGGTCTGACGGGGAGAAGCAAAGCTGCGAACTTTGTCGGCCAATGGGTTCCCACGCTCCTGGTTTTGGGCGTCTACAACAAGTTGGTCAAGCTGCATGGTTCGGATGGTGCATAGCTGGGTAATTTTTGGCTGCCTTAGCACGCTTCCGGGGCGGAGCACACTTTCGCATGCCATTGATCCACTTCGATTTCACCCGCAGGACAGCATTGGCGAAAGACTTGCACAAGAGATCTACACGCGGAGGTTTTTATGACCGCTCGAATTTTGATTGTAGTTTTAGCGACGGCCACCCTGTATGGTCAGAAAGAGGCGCAGGACGACGCGCGCCTTCGGCATGCGACTGAGGTATTCCAGGACATTGCGAAAAGTCCCGACAAAGGAATTCCTCAGGACCTGTTTACGAAAGCGCAATGCGTCGTGGTTGTACCGGACTTGGTTAAGGGGGCCTTCCTTGTAGGCGGTAAGTATGGGCGCGGATATGCGTCCTGCCGTCATGGCAATGGATGGAGTTCGCCAGCGGCGGTGCGTATCGAGGGAGGCAGCTTCGGGCTGCAGCTCGGCGGTTCGTCGACAGACTTGGTGATGCTGGTGATGAATCGAAGCGGCATGGATCACCTGCTCAGCGATAAGTTCACTTTGGGTGGCGAAGCTTCGGCGGCCGCAGGTCCGGTGGGTCGTCAAACGAGTGCTCAGACCGACGCGGCGCTGCACGCTGAGATACTTACATGGTCGCGATCACGCGGCTTGTTCGCAGGACTATCGCTTGAAGGCGCGACGCTGAGGCCGGACTCCGATGAAAACCGGAAACTGTACGGCCGGGATATCACAAATCGGCAGATTCTGGAGACCGGCGTCCCGACCCCGAGAGCCGCTCGGCAATTCATGGCTGTGCTGAATGGTTTCTCGAGGGAGGCAAATCGCGTTGAAGCTGCGGAAAAGGAACCTGCCTCCAAGCGACTCAGCCGTCCCGGAGGACGGGTCAGCTTTAACGATAAACAAGTCCACTTCGACACCGGACAATCGGCGATCGCCAATAATGCAGCGCCTGCGCTCTCCGATGTGGCTCAAGCGCTCAAAGACAATCCCAGTTGGAAAGTTCGCATCGAAGGCTACACCGATAGCGTCGGGAGCAATGCTTCAAACATGAAACTCTCGCAGGATCGCGCCAGGGCAGTGATGATTTGGCTGACGGACCACGGCGTGGACAGAAGCCGGATCGCTATCAAAGGCTACGGCGAAGACCATCCCGTGGGCGATAATTCCACCGACGAAGGTCGGGCAAAAAATCGCAGAGTCGAAGTAGTGCGGACAGATTCGGCACAAGCCAGCGAATAACGTTTGGCGGGTAGGGATTACTGCGATGGACCGCTTCCGCCAGATCCGATCACTTTTGTCGCAGACGTACTCCGAGTGGAACGCGCATGATGCTCCGACATATGGGGCGGCTCTTTCCTATTACACGATGCTCTCGCTAGCGCCCTTGCTCGTAATTGCAGTGGCCATAGGTGGGCTCGCGTTTGGGAAGGAGTCCGCCCAGCGCGCAATCCTCGACCAGATAGGCGGACTGGCCGGCCAGCCGGGGGCTGAAGTAATCAAAACGATGCTCGCGAACGCGCAATCGCCGAAAGCCGGTCTTATCGCGAGCGCGATCGGATTCGTCGTGCTTCTATTCGGCGCGTCTGGGGTGTTCTCTGCGCTGCGAAAAGCACTGAACAAGATTTGGGACGTCCAGCCCAAGGAGACATCCGGCTGGTGGGCCATGGTGAAGGACCAGCTATTTTCTTTCACGATGGTGGTCGGTATCGGATTCTTGCTATTGGTTTCGCTGGTGATCACGGCCATGCTCGCGGGCGTAGGGCAATTCGTGAGCGGCCTCATCCCTCCGGCGCTGGCGGAGTTGGCGAATAACATCGTATCGATAGGCGTGATCACCGTTCTCTTCGCGCTTATTTACCGGTTCGTTCCCGAGCAGACATTGCCGTGGCGACGCCTTTGGCCCGGATCGTTTGCCACCGCGATCTTGTTCACACTCGGCAAATATGCGCTCGGAGTGTATCTTGGCAAAGCGGGTGTCGGATCCGCCTACGGCGCCGCTGGCTCCTTGCTGGTGCTGTTCGTGTGGGTGTATTACTCGGCGCAGTTATTTCTGTTCGGAGCCGAATTCACTCGAATCTTCGCATGCCAGGAAGCCGGCGTGTGCCCTAATCTCGAACATCCCGCCTCGGATCTTCAGCATGCCCCTCAGCCGCATGCGCCACGTTAGCCAGTAATCATAAATTGCACGGCCCGAAAATGGCACTTGAAATGCTTCCCATCGCACGGGAGCGTGCCGTTTAATGGACTTCGTGGTTGCCACGGAAGATTACTCGGGTCTTGGACTCGCTGTAAGGCTGCAGGATGAGGGTCACCGCGTCATTTTAGCCGTGAATCCTTGTCCCGAGGATATAGCCGAGCCCGAACGGTGCGCGCGCTATCAGCAGGTCGGCGACGGTCTTGCCTTCGAAAAGAAACCACTAAAAGAAGTTCTGGCGGAACGCGAAGCACTTCGCAGCGCATACTGGATCTGGGACCAAAATCATTCTTTAGACGCGAACGAAACGTTACGGGCCGAAGGCTTTCGGGTGCTAGGCGGCGGCCGTCACGCCGAGACGATGGAGCACGATCGCTCACAATGTCTGGCGTTCGTCCAGGAATACGGCCTGGAGCCACCCCCGTCCTACCAATTCGACAACGCACAGGACGCGATTCGCTTCTGCGAGGAAAATCTGCAGACCGCCTACGTTTACAAGCCCGATACGGGAGACAACTTCGAAACATTCTTGCCTGACGCGGAAGATCCGGCCGAGGCGAATCAGGAACTTCGCATTCACCTGCGCTCACTTGCGGAGAACGGAGTCAAACGTACGTCCTT
Source organism: Bryobacterales bacterium (assembly GCA_025463005.1). Lineage (GTDB taxonomy): Bacteria > Acidobacteriota > Terriglobia > Bryobacterales > Bryobacteraceae > Palsa-187. Next base: position 23,095 of record JAOAPR010000177.1, read on the forward strand.
TCTGTTGCAGGAGCGCAAGGAAGGCGTTGAAACCAACGTCGAAGTATGGTTCGACCGCGGTGAGCCGGTCTTCAGCTTCATGACGCTCGAATGCAAAAGGCGCTACGTGCTGGATCTCGGCGAGCTCACCGGTTGCGCCTTCGATTACAACTTCATCATTCCTCTTGACTGCCGTGCGGTAGCGACGTCGGTTGGAAAGCTTTTCGCCGCATACAAGGAAATGAAGTATACCGGCTTCGCGGACGCCAATTTCATCGCCGGCAAGGACGGTATCTGGTTTCTTGAAAAATGCGAACGCTTCGGCTATAACGCTCATCCGAATCTCTTTTGGAATCTGGCGCGAAATGGGCTCGGCGAGACCGTCGCGTCACTCCTGGACGGCTCCTTCACGCCTGATTTTGCGGAGGGCTTCGGAGCCTCCGTGACGCTTTCGACGAAGCCGGGCACGCTGCCGGGAAAGCCGGTACAGTTCCCCGCGAAGCTGTGGCGCGACCTCTACTTTTACGACGTTTACAAGCGCGACGACCTGTATCTGATCGCCGGTTATGATCGCAACGGTGATGTGCTGCTGGTAAACGCCCACGGCTACACCATGCAGACAGCTTGGGAGGCGCTGATGAAGAAAGCAGCAGACGTGCATTTTCCCTATAGACACTATCGGCCGGATGGCGACCAGACTAACTTCGCCTCGTCTCCCATTCGACGCTACGAAGCCCTCAAAGCCATGGGCTATATCTAAACCCCACGAGGAACGAGATGAAAATTCATCTGGAAACGATACCGCATGACCAGCAGCGCTATCCCACCGTAGGCGATTACTGGGAAGACGAATGTGGCGTCGAGCAGGTGCGCGTCTCCGAAATGAAAGACTGGCGGTACGAGATTCTTGTCGGCGTACATGAGCTGATTGAGCTCGCACTTGCACGCCATCGCGGGATTTCCGAAGCCGCCATTTCCGACTTTGACATTGCCTTCGAGGCCTCCAAGGAGCAGGGTTCGGTCTCGGGCGAGGCCGGCGATCACCCCCTGGCCCCTTATCGGCACGAGCATTTCTTCGCCACCAGCATGGAGCGCCTGCTTGCGGCCGAGCTGGATGTGGATTGGTTCGAATACGAGCGTTATGTCGATAGTCTTGGGATCAAGAAATAGCATCCGGCGGGAAACAAGCGGTTCCCAATTGGAATCATAGTTTTGGAGGAGGATATTTACCCGTGGCGACAAAGAAGTCATCCAGCTCGAAAGGCAAGACCAAGGTGCACAAGGTAATGAAGGAATACAAACAGGGCGGCCTGAAGTCCGGCAGCGGCGGCAAAGTGAAGAGCCGTAAGCAGGCTGTCGCCATTGCACTGAGCGAGGCGCGAGAGTCCGGCGCCAAAATTCCCAAGAAAAAGAAAAAGTCCTGAACTTCCCCGCAATGAGCAATACACCTGCGGACCCGATCGTTTCCGCGAATGATGCGGGCCTGCGCTATGTAAGCGGCGAAGGCCCTGGGATCTCCCGGCGCAAAAACGGAAACGGCTTTGGGTACTTTGCCGCCGACGGGAAGCGGATTCGGGATGAAGCGACGCTGAGCCGTATCCGTGGTCTCGTGATTCCGCCGGCCTGGACGAACGTCTGGATTTGTCCCCAGGCGAACGGACACCTGCAAGCCGTGGGGCGTGACGCGAAGGGTCGCAAGCAGTACCGCTATCACCCTCGTTATCGCCGGGTTCGCGATCAGGTGAAGTTCGAGCGTATGTCGTTCTTTGGAGCGGCCCTGCCGCGCATCCGGCGGCGTGTGAACCGCGATTTGAAACTTCCGGGCATGCCGAAAAATAAGATCCTGGCGACCATTGTCCGCCTTCTGGATGAGACCTGCGTCCGCATTGGCAACGACGAATACACACGCGCGAACGGCTCCTACGGCCTCACCACTCTGCACAACAAACATGTGGATATTCACGGCGCCAAATTACATCTTCACTTCCGTGGGAAGAGCGGACAGGATCTGGATGTCACTCTGCGCGACGATCAGGTGGCTCGGATCGTTAAACGCTGCCAGGATCTGCCAGGCGAGGAGTTGTTTTAGTACCGAACCGAGTCCGGCGAGCTACAGGTGATCGGCTCGGGTGATGTCAATGACTACCTGCGGGAAATCACCGGCCAGGACATCACGGCCAAGGATTTCCGGACCTGGCACGGAACCGGACACATGTTCTTTCAGTTGACCGAGCTAGGGCCGGCGCGTTCTGAAACGGAGGCCAAGCGAAACATCGTGGCCGCGATCAAGGCGACCGCGGGTAAACTGGGAAATCGTCCCGCCACCTGCCGGAATTATTATGTTCATCCGGTCGTCATCGAGAGCTATCTCTCCAAGCAAATGTTTCAGATCCGTGCGTCTGAGGGCGCGCCAAAAACTACCCTGCGTAACGAAGAAGTCGCCGTTCTTCAGTTGTTGCAGCAGTGCAATTCTCACACTGCCGCCCGCGCTTAGATCGCTTCGACCTCGAAATCTACTTCGCCTTCCGGGCCAGGTCTGTGTAGACCAGCGTCACAAACCGATCGGGCGTGATGGCTCCGCCCATCCGGCCCTGGTCGAAGTCCGCCGTTGGCTTCGATGCCACTACCTGTTCCACCGTTTTCCCAGCGCGGATCGCACTCATCACACGATCACGCACGACCGCAAACATATCGAGCTGCTGCTGGATCTCCTTGAACCCGACAATCGGGCCGAGATGCCCGGGAATTATTTTCGTATCCGGGTTCGCGATCTTCATGACCTGTTTTGCGGCGGCGATCATCCCGTCTACGGAGCCGCCCTCATTGACTCCGATGTTCGGATACCTCAGCGATGACGGCACGTCGCCGACATGCATAACATTGGCGTGGCGAAAGTAGATGATCGAATCGCCGTCGGTGTGCGCCGGCTGTGGATGGTAGATGTAAATCTCCTCTCCATTGAAGTGAAGAGTCATGCTGTCGGTATAGGTCACCGTCGGCAGCGCGGCGGCAGGAGGCGCATTGTTCTGCGGTTCGGCCATTCGCTTCCGCATGTTCTCGTGCGAAATGATCACTGCGCCGAGCTTGGCCATCGCTTCATTGCCGGCGGTGTGATCCCCGTGGAGATGCGTGTTGACGAGATAGCGAATCCGCTGTGGGCTGCGAGCCAGCGCGTCCATGATCTTCTGGTGCATCGGAGCGTACATGGAATCAATTAGAAAAATCCCGTCGCTCCCCACCGAGACTGCTATGTTGCCTTGCGCCGCGCCGCCCATCAGCACGTAAAGCCCGTCTGCGATCTTTACCGTCTGGATATCGATCGCTCGAAAGTCGATGTTCTGAGCGCGGACGTATGGAGCAACGCACGCCAGCATCAACACCGCCACACCCGCGATCTGTCTGCCCCTGAGGATCGTCACACGCCCCTCCCTCAGGCAACTATACCCGATACGCTCAGTCTCCAGCCGGTGAAGGTGTCCGCTCCAGATCCGGATCTGCTGGACCAGTCACGTACCACAGACGCTTCACCCACACGGCAAGATCGTCGAACAGCTCATAGTAGGTCGGCAGGACAATCAGTGTCAGCACGGTCGATGAGAGTAAGCCTCCGATCACCGTGCGCGCCAGTGGGAAATAACGTAGCTCGAAAACTCCGCTGGTTCCCACGGCTAGCGGAATCAATCCCACGATGGTGGTGCTCGCCGTCATCAGGATAGGGCGGAAGCGCTCGCGGCATCCAGCCAAGAGCGCTTCCATGCGCGACAGCCCCTGCCGGCGAAGGTTGTTCACGTGATCCAGCAGCACGATCCCGTTGTTCACCACCACCCCGACCAGAACCATCAGCCCGATCCGAGCCATGAGATTCGCGGGCGTGCCGGTGGCAGATAGCAGCCACACCACACCCACCAGTGCGAATGGCAAGGACAGCATGATCGAGAACGGGTGTGTGATGGATTCGAATACGGATGCCATCAGGAAATAGACCAGCGCCAGCGCAAACAGGATGTTAAATAGAAACTCGTTATCTTCCTGCTGGGATCGCCTGGTTGACGCGTTATAAGTCCAGCCGTAACCCTGCGGATATTGCACCGTGTTCATCACGTCGGTGATGACTTTCATGCCGTCATCTTTCTTGGCCCCGCTGTAGACGATCCACATCCAAGTGAACGTTCGCCGCCCTTCGCGCCGGATCACGCCCGGGGTCTTGACTATATCCAGTTGCGCAACTTGCGCGAGCGTAATCTCACGGCCATCCGGGCCCGTTCCGACTGTGATCGACTTCAAGTCTGTCAGGTCGTTGCGGTCGCTGGCCTGCAGACGCATCCAGATGTCGACCTCGCCTTCCGCGGTGCGATAACCGCGAATCTCCTGGCCCCGCACCACGATGCTCAGAACATTTGCAAGCGACTGCGTCGAGATGTTGTATTTCTTCGCCAGATCGCGATTCAGGTGGATCTGCACCTCTTCGCGTCCCCTCTCCAGATCGGTGTGGATCTCCGAGAATCCCGGCTGCTGCCGCAATTTCGCGCGCGCCTCTTTAGCGATGTCTTGCAATTTGGCCGGATCGTCGCCAAACACGTTCACGCCGATCCAGTTCTGGTTCTCCGCTCCTTCCTGACGGCCCAATTTGATCTCGGCCCCCGGAATTACCGGCAGCTCCTTGGCCATCTGTTCGCGGATTTTGCTCAACTCCTCAAGAGTGATCCGTTCCTTATCGAAATACACGCGCGTGTTGGCGCTATTGTTTCCGTAGTTGCTGGTAACGTCCTTGATCTTGAACCGATCTTTGTTCTTGAAAAGATACTGCTCCACCGGATTGACGTATACTTTCTCGACCTTGGCGTAATGATAGTTTTCCGAAAAATCGTATTGGATCAGCAGGTCCTGCAGATCCTGCGCCTCCGGTGAATTGTCGGGAATCCGCTGCATCTGGAAATAGGAGCCGAATACAATCGCCGGAACGATCAGGAACCCCACCAGGAATTTGTGGCGCAGCGACCACGATACCGCTCGTAGATAACCATCCCGGATCGTGTGCCTGCGCGAACGGTCCGCTGCGAACGCGATATGCCTCGCCGGCAGAAATCGCGCGACAGCCAGTGGGATCAGCGCCAGCGAGATGAACAGCGAACACAGCAGCGCAATGATGATGGACGTGCCGGTATCGGATAGCCAGATCGACAGGTTAGTCTTCTTCCCGAACACCAGCGGCACAAAGATGATCACCGACGTCAGCGTGGAAGCGATCACCGCGCCGACCACCTCTTTGGTGCCGGCGATCGCCGCCGCCACGCGATCCAGCCCCTTTTCGAGATTCTGATAGATCGATTCCAGAACCACGACGGCGTTATCGACCAGCATCCCGCACGCCAGCATTAACCCCATCATCGACAGGACATTCAAAGTCTTGCCGAACAAATACAGAAATCCGATAGTGGCGATCATCGAGAACGGTATAGCGAAGCCGATCACCAGAGTCGGGCTTAGCCGCCGCAGGTAAAGGTACAGGACCACCACCGCCAGCAAAGCCCCTATCGTGCCCGCTTCGAGCAGCCCGTTGATCGATTTCGTGATTTGCGTCCCCGCGTCCCACCAGATCTGAAGATTGACCCCATCCATCGCGGGATCTTTCTCAATCTCGCTGATCTTCTCCTTCAGCAAGGCCATCGTCTCGACGGTGTTGGCTTGCGAGGTCTTGCGAACATCGATGCCGACCGCGTACTTGCCGTTGAGATGCCGTCCGTTATTTCTCGCAGGCTGGTCGTAGATGATATCGGCGATATCCTGCAGCACCAGGCCGCGCCCGTCGACTGGAAATTGCTTCAGATCGTCCAGCGAGCGAATCACGCCGCGGCTGATCGCTTCGTAGCTGCTGGACGGATCTACCACGCGGCCCAGCGTGAGATTCAGGTTCGCGCTATCCAGCCGGCGGAACAGCGACCCGACATCTACCTGGTGGCGCCGGATATCATCCAGACGCAGGTAGATGTCCACTTCCTTCCTTTGGACACCGAATAGTTGTACTTCCGCAACGCCCGCGACTCTTTCCAGCGGCTTCTTGACCTTCGCTTCCAGGAAATCGTACGCACTCCGCAAATCGCGATTCGACGAGAACTGGCCTGAAAGGATCGGTTCGTCGTTGGTGCTCCAGTTTTGTACATTGATCCGTTGAATATCGGAAGGCAGCTCGTTGCGAATCTGATCCACCTTGTCGCGGGCCGCCGCAAGAACTAAGTTCGAGTTCCTGCCCCAATCGAGCTCCAGATCGACCGACGCTCCCCCATCGCCCGAGCGCGAAGACATCTGCTGGACTCCCGGGATCGTGCTGAGCGCTTCCTCCACCGGCTTGGCAATCGATTCGAGCACCTGTCCGGGCGAAGAATTTGGATACGGCACCCACACGCCCACGTACGGGAAGCTGATATCCGGCGTCAGCACGATGGGAATGCGTGTCGCCGACACTAATCCCAATACGATGAACGACGCGAACACCATGCACATGGTGACCGGATGCGCGATCGCGAATCGCACCAGGTGATTGCCGAAACTGCGATGTTCCTGCTCGGGTTCCATGTTTATTGTTCCCCGAGCGTAGGTCGGAGGTTGACGCCGCTGGCCGGGAGTTCCGCAGGCATGGTCACGTCGCCGGCAAATTGTTTGCGATCGAGAATCTCGTACATCACAGGCACGAATATCAGCGTCAGCATGGTCGAGAACGTCATGCCTCCGATCACTGCGATCGCCATGGGTGTCCGGATCTCGGCTCCTTCACCCCACCCCAGTGCCATCGGGACCAGACCCAACACCGTCGTGAGGGTAGTCATGATGATGGGACGCAAGCGAACCTCGCCGGCTGTCTTTAGAGCTTCGCGGCGCGAGTATCCGCGGGCCCGGAGCTGATTGGCGTAGTCGATAAGCACGATGGCGTTATTAACCACGATCCCAACCAGAATGATTACGCCCAGCAGCACCATCACGCTGATAGTCGTCCGGGTCACAGCGAGCGAAAAGATCACGCCGACCAGGCCAAAGGGCACGCTGAAAAGAATAATCACGGGCTGCATCAATGATTCAAACTCGGACGCCATGACCAGATACACCAGGAAAATCGCGAGTGCCAGCGCGAACAGGAGACTGCGGTACGAAGTATTCAACTCTTCGTTTTGGCCGCCCAGACCTATCGTGATATCCGGAGGAAGCCCGGAACGAATGCCCTGCAGTGCAGTGCGGATCTCCTCGGTCACACTGGACAACGCGCGCCCGGACAGATTCGCCGAGACCACTGCAGCGCGTTGCGACCGGATCCGGCGGACTTCACTTGGACCCCGATCAATCGTAAGGTCGGCAATCGACGCGAGCCGGATCGGGATGCCGCTCTTCGCCTGCTGTCCAGCCTGATTTGTTTGGGAGGCGACGTTGATCAGAAGGTTCCCGACGCTCTCCACGGTATTGCGCTGATTCTCGTCAGCCCGCACCAGGATATCGATCTGCTTATCGTCTTCGCGGAAGCGCGAGGCGACGTCGCCGCGAATCTTGCTGCGTACCGCGCTCGCCACCTGGCTCTCGTCCAGCCCAAGCCGAGCCAGTTTCTCGCGGTCGAAACGCACCTGAATCTCGGGGCTGCCCAACTCGGTGCTGGTTTTGATGTCGCTGAGTCCCCGGATTTCGCGCAGGCGGTTCGCCACCAGATCGGCTGCCTTGCGCTGAGCGGTGAGGTCGTAGGCATACACCTCGACTTCCACGGGCGTCTTGACGCTGAATAGTGTAGGCCGGCTGAACGTGAACGTCGCTTCCGGATACTGCTGCAGCTTGGCGCGGATGCGTTCAATCGTCCGGTTTTCCGCATCTTTGTCGTGCTTGTCCCTCATCACCACGTAAAGCTGACCGGCATTTTCGTCGTGGGATTCGCGAGCGAATTGATTCTTGTTGCTGCCGCCGACGCTCGAAAATACGGTTTTCACTTCCGGGTAGCCGGCGACGTCTTTCTCCAGATTCCCGATCAGGCTATCGGTTTGAGCCAGCACATGCCCTTCCGGCAGCCGGATTTCGAAGGAGAATTCACCCTGCGTAAGTGCTGGAATCAGTTCCGCCCCGAGGAATGTCGCAATATAGCCGGCAAACAGCAAGAGGCACAAGGCAAGAGCAATCACGGTCGCCTTCCGGTTCAGAGCTGCCTCGAGCACCGGAGGATAACCTTTGGCGAACCGCATATAGGACCGCTCAAAGCTGTCCAGTAACGGATTAGTCAGCCGCGTTCCTAGATTCCCGATCGCCCGGAACACCCGGCGCAGGTCGCCGACGAGAACGTAGAATACATCGCGAGTGAGAAGTGTTAACGCGGCGCGTGTCTTCGATCCAGTGCCGCGGGCCAACACTTGTATGCCACGAATCCATCTAGTCGAGCTCAATGGACGTTCCGGTTGAACATGCCCCGCCCCCGCTTCAGACAGCATCCGTCGTCTGTGAATTGCCAGGACCATCGGTGTCAGCGTGAAGCCCGCCAGGAGAGACATCAAGTGGCCATACGTGATCGTGAAGGCCTGATCGCGAAAGAGCTGGCCGGCGATACCGACGACGAAAATCAGCGGCAGAAACACTGCGATGCTCGTTAGCGTGGACGCGATCATCGGCGCTGCCACTTCCTTGGTTCCGCGATAGACCGCGTCAGCCACCGGCATTCCGGTCTGTTTGTAGCGGTGCACCGCCTCCAGCACCACAATGGAAATATCCACCAGCATTCCCACCGAAAGTGCCACGCCACCCAGCGACATCAAGTTGAGCGAAATGCCGGTCTGATACATCAGTCCGAAGGTGCCCAGGATCGAAATGGGGATCGATAAGCCGACGATCAGCGTACTCTTGAGATTCCTCAGAAACAGGAACAACACCACGATCGCCAGCAGGCCGCCGATGATCGCGGAGCTGAGAACGTCGTCAATCGCCATCTTGATGAATTCGGCTTGGTTGAAAACGATCTCGTAATCCAAACCGGCCGGGATCAGATTGGCTTCCTTCAGGGATTTCAGCGCGGACTGAAGCCGACCCGCCACCGTGACGGTATTCGCGTCGGCTTCCTTGTAGATCGCCAGCTCGACGCTTTCCTTGCCGTTCAAGCGGGCGATCACGTCGCGGTCTTTGGCCCCGCGAACGACAATCGCAACGTCGCCCAGAGTGATCTTGCGGCCTTCCTGGTTGCGAATGATAATGTTGCGAATTTCGTCAACGGAACGGAACTGGCTGAGGATTCGAACCAGATAGTTCGAGTCCAGGTCGTACAGGCTGCCGGAAGCCTGATTGAGGTTCTCCTGTGCCAGGATCTGCGAAACGTCCGCGATCGGAATACCGAATTCTGCCAGCCGTTTCTCGTCGATTTCGATGCGGATCTGTTCCTCTATTCCGCCGATCACCTTGATCGCCGCGACCCCCTCGGTCGATTCCAGGAGCTTCTTCAGCTCCTTCTCGGTCGCATATCGCAGTCGCGACAGGCTCATGTTCTTACCCGACAAGCGCAGGCGCATGATCGGGTCATAGCTGGGATCGAACCGAAGGATCACCGGACGCTTTGCATCGCGGGGCAGGGTGACTACATCGAGTTTTTCCCGCGCCTCCAGGCTCACCAGGTCCATCTTGGTGCCCCAGCCAAACTCCAGGACCACCTCAGACTCGCCCGAACGCGAAACGGAACTCAGCCGGACCAGCCCGGGAAGCACGCCCACAGCTTCTTCCAATGGACGAGTGATGAGGCTCTCGACTTCCTCGGGCGCCGCGTCCTGATAATCGGTCTGGATGGTAAGAGTCGGGTAGGAGATGTCGGGCAGCAGATTCAGAGACAAACGGTCCAGCGAAATGTAGCCGAACAGGCTCAACGCCAGAATGAACATCGAGACGGTAACGGGACGGTGAATGGCGCCCTTAAGGATGTCCACGGCGGAGGCCTCCGCTTAGCCTTGAATAATCTTGATTTTGGAACCTTCTTTGAGTGCGCCTTGCCCGGCGACAACGACCTTCTGGCCGTTAGCGAGTCCGCTGCGAATCTCCACAAGCCCGTCGCTGGAATAACCCAGCTCGACTTTCGTTCGCTTGGCCGAATCGCTCGACACGACGTAGACGTAGCTCTGGCCATCCTCCTCGAGGACGGCTTTCTTCGGAATCAGCAGCGCGCCCGACCTGGTATCTGCGCGGATATCGACGCGCACGAATGAACCGGGACGGAACCCTGGGGCCGGTTCGAGTGCGATCGTTACCTTCACCGTTCCGCTCGACTGATCCACCACGGGGCTGATTCGCTCCACCCTGCCCCGCACCGGCGCCGATTCCTCCGTGTCGAGGTGAACCAGCGCCACTTGGTTCGGACGAACCATGCGGGTATCACGCTCCGAAAGATGCACGTCGGCCTGGAGCGGCGAAAATGCGCCGAGATTAAATAGCGAATCCAGGGCCCGGACTCTTTGTCCGGTATTCACGGTTCGCTGCGTGATTTGGCCGGCGAACGGCGCACGGACCTGAGTTCTCGAAATCTCAAGATTACTTTGCGCGATTTCGGCCTCTAATTCGGAAACGTGGTGCTGAAATTCCTTCGTTTCGGAAGTAGAGATTCGCTCGTCATGGAGGAGCTCGTCCACGCGGTATCGATAGCTGGCGACTTCTTTTTCGCTGCTCACGCCCTCTTTCAGGGCTGCTTCGTAGCGGGCAAGCTCCCTGCGCGCGTTTACGATCTGGGCATTCGCCTTCTCTACCTTAATGACGGCTTTCTCAGACTGAATACGCGCCTGCGCCAGTTTTTCCTGCGCCAGTTCCAGGCGGATGCGTAGCTGTGCATCGTCCAGCCGGCACAGAACTTGGCCCTCGTTGACCGAGTCCCCCTCTTCCGCCAGAACGTCCTGGACAATTCCCTCTGCTTGCGTAGCTATCGTTACTTCCCGCAGCGCGCGGAGGTTTGCGGTGGCAGAGATAAAGGAAGAAATATCGCCGACTTTAGCCGTCGCCAGCTCAACAGGAGTTGCCTCCTTCTGAGATTCTTTACCGTCCTTTGGGGTTGCCGCGTTGGCTGCGGGGGTGTGAGGCAGCCAGTTCGGCTTGACTCTCCAGACCGATGCACCGGCTCCGAAGAGCAACGCCAGCCCGAGCACGCTGTATACCTTGGCGCGAAGTGTCATCCGTGAAAACCCATTCGTCAGCGAGCAGGCGCGTCATTTAGTGTATACCTCTGAGCTGCTCGCTCGAACCGGGGGGCCGGTTTCCTGGTTAGACGAAGTGGATAGGTGTTTAGTTCCGTCAACTCGGCTAATCGCCGCGCGGAGATTTATAGTTCTTGATTTCCCGAAAACGAACACTTCGTTTGTGTGTGGGGCAGGTTTTCAACCTGCGCGCCGAACTGACCAACTACATGACCAGCGCTTAGGACGCCTTCACTTCGTCCTGCGAGAACCGATGAACGGACGTCAGATGGGAAGCCTTCGGGCTCATCGGATCGGCATCCAGTCCAAATTCGTTCAGCCAGACCTTCATCCGCCGCTCGCTTTCCAGCCGGGAAACATCCACAACGTCGGCCCTCGTCAGTAAATGCGCGGCCGTGCGGCGGAGGAATCGCGGGGACTGCCAGGCGCAGATGCCCAGACAGATTTCCGAAACCAAGATCAACAATAGAACGGGATTCAAATATTCCATAGCGTTTAACCTCTTGCATAACAGGCGCTTAAGTGCCCTGTCTGCTGATTTAAACTTTACCTCGCGCATCAGCGAGCGGGAATCCTACGTAAGTCCCGGGTGGCTGGATCGAAAGTAACAGTACTGCCGGTCACCTGGCGGAAATTGGAGATCCACCAGAGGCGGCCGTGCCGGCCTAATTTTTCCGTTGTTTGCACTGGTTTTGACCTGTTCTCCGAGCCGCGTCCCGCCGATAAAACGCCCATGGCAGATTTGGACCTACGTACTCTTGGCCGGAATATACTACTGCTTATGGCCATTCTCTCTTCCCTGGTTATCGGGGAAATGATCCTTGTATCCGCCGAAAAACCGGCCGCCGTCCCGGCCGATGTCACCACCACGGTTGCAACCCGCACCCCATAGTCACTCCGCTTGCATTTAAGTGGCAAGATCGGGCTCTTATGATGAATAAGATCCAGCGTATTGCGATCATTACCGCACTTGGCGTTCTGGCCCTAGCCGGCGCGCCCCCGGCATGGGCTCAGCCGTGGGTATCCTTCGACGATAATACGCGCTACCTGGCTTTGGGCGACAGCCTGTCCGCCGGCTACGCGGCGAAACCAGTCACGCAAGGCTTCGCGTTTCAGGTATATCAAGGCGGATCCATCGATAATCTGAACAACCTTCTGTTTTGCGACGCGGCCGTGCCCAACGCGCAGAGCTCCGATGTATTGCATTACCAGGTCCCCCAGGCTCATCTTTTCTTCGCCGATACGGGTAAGACCTATCGCAAGGTGGTCACCCTCACCGTAGGCGGCAACGATGCGTTCACAGTGGTAGGGGCCGGAGGGCAGATCAATCCTGGCGCCGTGCTCACCATGCTCCAGACGTACGCCGCAAATCTGGGGGCCATTCTCGGCAGTCTTATCGCGCAGAATCCGGATGTGAAAATCTATGTTGGGAACATGTACGATCCCAAACTGCCCGTTCCGGGTGAGGATGTCCTGGTCGGCCTCATGAATCAGGCCACCGCAAACGTCGTAAGCCTCTTTCCAGGCAATGTCGTTCTCGTTGATATCCACGCAGCTTTTCTAGGAAGGAGTGGCCTGCTCCTCATCGAAAAGCACGGAGCCGCACCGGATCAGATTCATCCCACGAATGCAGGCTATCAAGTCATGGCCAAGGCGTTCGAGAACGCGATCCGCGCAAATTAAGCACTAGCGCGCTTACAACGGTTGCTGACGCGTTTATTTAGAACCCTTGACGTACCGCTTTAACGACTTTGAGCCGACCTCCGCGCCGTAAATCACGCCGTCCGCATCTGCGGCAACTCCTTCCGACGTGCTGGTAGCTGGAAGTGCGCCGGCCGGAACCAGAGGATCAGGAATGAAAGCCGTCACCACGCCGTTCCTCGCGCTGCCGATCCGGATACCTCGCTTCCAACCGGGATTGTACCCGTAGCCTTCCTTGTCCGTAGACTCTGAATCGGTGACATAGAGAATATCGTTCTTGTCGATATAAAGCCCGCTGGGCCGCCCGAATTGTTTCCACTGGTCGAGAAACTTTCCGTCCTGATCGAAGATCTGGATGCGATTATTCGCGCGATCGCCGACAAACAGCCGTCCCCGCGCATCGAACGCCAATGCATGCGGCACTTCGAATTCGCGTGGCGCCGATCCGTGCTTTCCCCATTTCTTGAGGAACTTCCCGTCCTTATTGAACTTCAGAATCTGTGCCGTTCCCATCCCCGGCGTGTGCCCTTCCGCGACAAAAATGTCGCCGTTGGGAGCGATCGCAACATCATTTGGTTGGTTGAAAGACTCCGGAGCCTCAGTACCGCCGCCCGCCTTGCCCAGCGTCATCAGAACCTTCCCATCCGGACTGAACTTAACGACCTGGAACCCCTTGCCGTCCCGCGCCTGCCCATCGGTGATCCAGACGTTGCCGTCTTTATCAACAGCGATGCCATGCGGGAAAAGAAACATGCCCGATCCGAAGCTCTTCACGAGTTTTCCGGACACATCGAAGCGCAGGATCGGATCTTCGGTCTTGCCCGCACAACTGTTCGCGCCGCATCGTTCGGCAACCCACACACTTCTGCCGTCGCGATCGATATCAACCGCGCTGCTCGAGCCCCACGCTCTTCCGTCGGGGAGTTTGGCCCAATTTTCTATCGTCCGATAGGGATTGGGTTGAGAGTTGTTCTGGGCGAATACCGTTGCGCCGATCACCACCAGTATCGTGATGTTTTTCATGACCAATCATTAGAGCATACTCTTACCTGTCAATCGGTTGACCGCATCAATCCCTGCGTGATAGCATCGGCGCCATATGAAACGGAACCTGGGTATCGGTCTGACATTCGTCGCTGTGCTGGCGGCCCTTGGAATCGGATCCGCCTGGCTGGAGAAAAAAGCCACCGTCGAAGCCGCCGGCGTGCAAGCCCCCAGATTTGAGGTCGACCCGATGTGGCCCAAGCCCCTGCCAAACCATTGGGTCCAGGGCAACACCATCGGCGTGTCGGTCGATAGTAAGGATCACATCTGGATCATTCATCGCGCCGGCTCACTGGAGGCGATGGAGACTTACGCCGCCACCAACCGTGCCGAATGCTGCAAGCCCGCTCCTGCCGTCCTCGAGTTTGACGAAGAAGGAAACCTCATCGGCCATTGGGGAGGCGAAGACGGTCCCGGGTATCAGTGGCCCGCCTCGAACCACGGAATCACGGTCGACTACAAAGGCAACGTGTGGATCGGCGGCAACGGCCGTACCGCGAATGCGCCGGCCACCGCCGAAACAGCGGGCAACGCTCCTCCAGCCGCCGCCGCGACTCAAACCAAGCAAGCCGCCAAAGCGAAAGCCGCTCCCGGCGGTCCCCCGCTCTATCACGACAGCATGGTGCTGAAGTTCACCCAGGAAGGAAAATTCCTGATGTCGATCGGCAAGACCGGCGCTAGTCAAGGCAGTAACGACACGGAAAACCTGGGACTCCCCGCCAAGATTTTTGTCGATCCCAAGACCAATGAGCTGTACGTCGCTGACGGCTACGGTAACAAACGCGTCATCGTGTTCGACGCCGATACCGGCAAATATAAACGGCATTGGGGAGCGTACGGCAACAAGCCGGATGACACCAATCTCGGACCCTACCGTCCCGACGCACCGGCCGCGCAGCAGTTCCGCAACCCGGTCCACTGCGCCGAGCTCTCGGTCGACGGTCTGCTCTATGTTTGCGATCGAGTAAATGACCGCATTCAGGTGTTCAAACCGGACGGGACCTTCGTCAAAGAAACCTTTATCGCGAAGAACACGCTTGGCGACGGTTCCGTGTGGGACATCGCCTTCTCTAAAGATCCGCAGCAGAAATTCATGTATCTGGTGGATGGCGCTAACGAGAAGATTTACGTTATGCAGCGCGAGACCCTCGAGATCCTGACCAGCTTCGGCGACGGCGGCCGCCAGCCCGGCCAGTTCTACGCCGTCCATAGCATCGCCACGGATTCCAAGGGCAACATCTTCACTACGGAAACCTACCGCGGCCAGCGAGTGCAGAAGTTCGTCTACAAAGGGCTGGCAGCCGTCGCCAAGAAAGACCAGGGCGTGGTCTGGCCCAAGAAGTAGGACAGGCGATCTTGTCGCCTGTCAGGAAGCGCTAAAAGGGTCAGACGAAATTTTTCTAGGCTGAGCCGATATGACGAACGCGCGACGGGGGCGATCTCCCGAATAAGACGCCCGGTTTCCCTGCCCCCTCCGCAACTTCCCTCTCCACGTCGCCCCGCCTTCCGCTCCCGACCATCATCCTTAACCCAGGAGTTCGAGTGCTCGCCATCGGAGAACTTGGACCGGCCCCGCTACCAAGCAAAGCAGCGGCATTCTAGATCCTGCCGCGAAGGGCCTGCGTGCGATGGTATCGCCGGCATATTCGCCGGTCTCCCGCCGTGGGGAGTAAAACCAGCGGCTTCGGGGCCCCATAACTATCTCCACCGAACCCGATTGACACCGGCAAATAGCTGTGAAAGGATGCCCGCCAGCATAGCGGAGGTCGTCCGCCAACGGGTTTTCGAGAGGGGGATATTTTATGACTTCGCTGAAACAGCGTTCACACGTTTGGATTACTTTCCTGGTCCTATCAATGGCTCCATGCCTGATGGGCCAGTCGGCTGGAACGGGCGCTTTGACCGGAACCGTCACCGACACGTCCGGCGCCGTTTTGGTGAATGCCACCATCACCCTGACGAATCTCGCCACCAATCAGACGCGCGCGGGAAGCACCAGCACCGAAGGATCGTACCGGTTCAACCTGCTCGAACCAGGTGTCTATCGCGCGAGGTTTGCCGCCACCGGTTTCAAGACCGCCGAGATCGGTCCGATCACGGTGAGCGTGACGGAAACCGCGGTTCTGAATCGCAGCTTGGAAATCGGCGCCGCCAGCGAGCAGATTACGGTGGAGGCCGCGACCGAAACCCTTCAGACCGCCTCATCCACGTTGGGGACCACTGTACCTGGGAACACTATTACCGCGATCCCCCTCGCAAGCCGCAATTTTACGCAGGTTATCGGCATGTCGACGGGCGTGGCCGTCGACGTCAGTAACGGCGCAGGGTTCGGACGCGGCTCGCAGAACATGAGCGTCAACGGAGCCTCTCCGGAAAAGAACAACTTCCAGATGGACGGAGTCGCCATCAACAATGCCGCCGGCAATAACAACGCGGGCGACAGTGGCTTGTACACCGGCATTGCGATCCCTAACCCCGACGCCATTCAGGAATTCAAGATCCAGACCTCGACGTACGACGCGAGCTTTGGCCGGAATCCCGGCGCTAATGTGAACGTCGTCACTAAGTCCGGCACCAACCAGTTCCACGGCACTCTATTCGAGTTCTTCCGCAACGAGAAACTGAACGCGAATGACTTCTTTTACAATCGCGACAATCCCGCCAGCCAAACCACCAAGCAGGTGCTCAAGCAGAATCAGTTCGGCGGCACACTGGGGGGTCGCCTTAAGAAAGACAAGATTTTTTTCTTTGGCAGCTACCAGGGAACGCGCCAACGGAACGGCATCGCGCCCCAGGGTTATACCACGGCCACTTTGTATCCGATACCTGATAACCGCGAAGCTTCCGATTTCCAGCAGCGCCTGGGAGCCGCCATGTGCGGCCCGTTCAAGCCGACCCGGGGAATCGCGATTGACTGCAATGGCGCCGACATCAACCCCGTCGCGATCGCGCTGCTGCGAGTGAAACTGCCCAATGGGAGCTATTACATCCCGGGTTCCGGAACCAGCGGAACCGTTTCCCGCCTCTTCAGCACCCCGGCGAAATATACCGAGGATCAGTACATCGCCAACGTGGATTACATCCTCACGCCCAAACACAACTTGCAGATGAAATATATGTTCTCGAACAATCCGTTCGAATACAGCGGGAGCGGTGCATTCGGTCAGTTGCCCGGCCGGCTCCAGACCGACCGCCGCAGCAATACGTCCGCCGTGCTCCGGCTCACCTCGCTGCTGAACAACTCGATCGTGAACGAGGCGCGCGCTTCATTTCAGCGTGTGATTCAGGACGGCAGCGATACCGTGCCCTATACCCCGCAGCAGATCGGCATGAGGCCGCTAATTGATATTGCGTGCTGCAACGGGACCACTCTCGGCACCTACACGCAGCCTCCGCGCATGGATATCGGCGGCGCGTTCGGCGTCGGCGGCGACCGCAACCCTGCGTTCGCTCCGTCGAACCAGACCCAGGGGGCCGACCAGATTTCATGGAGCAAAGGATCGCACACGATGCGCGTGGGTTTTGAGTACGAAAACGTCCGGTATCCGCTGGTGTATGGGGGCTTGGGCCGCGGCAGTCTGACGTTCCCTTCTTTTGCTGATTTCCTGATCGGGCGCGCCGGTTGTCCTCCCGCCAGCACCACGTGCAATGTCGCGAATCCGGGCGACACCACCGGCGTCGCGCTCAGCAGCATTTCGAACTGCCAGTTCTGCGTGCGCAGCCCGGTCGGCGGGATCATTCACAACTACCACTTGCATAACATAGACACGTTTTTTCAGGACGACTGGAAAGTGAACAATCGGCTGACGCTCAACCTGGGCGTTCGCTGGGAATATGACGGCGTGTTGTCGGATAAGTACGGCAACTTGACTAATTTCTGGCTCACCGATATTCAGTCGGTCCCCATACCTCCCAGCGCACCCTCGCAGACCGATCCAAAAGCGTTCACCGGCTACGTGGTCCCCAGCAACTACGATGCGGCGTCGCACGGTCCTCTGCCTCCCGGCGTCAGGCAATTCGATGGCCTGTACACCACGCAGAACGGAGTTCCGCTGAATAACTTTGCTCCTCGTATCGGTTTCGCCTGGCAGCCGACCGGTAACGGCCGCCTGGTCGTTCGCGGAGGAGCCGGCCTGTTCTACGATCGCGTTGGCATCAATCGAGTGATTCACGCGGTGCAGGAAGGAAGGCCCTACGCCGACACAACCGGGGTACAGAACGATATCGCGAGCCTGCAGAGTCCGTTCCAGGATCGGCCTCTGGCTCTGCTGCCAAGGTGGTTCAACTTTCAGACCTTGACGGGCTCCGCTTTTAACTCCCCGTTTTACGATCGCCTCCACACGCCCCTGATCCGGCAATACAACCTCGGCATCCAGTATGAGTTCCTGTCCTCCTACGTGCTGGAAGCGGCTTTCGTCGGATCCAGCGGCATCAACATCATGGACTATAACCACAACATCAACACCGCGACACTCGCCAGCCCGTCGAATCCTATCAACGGGATCACTACCAACACGGCGGCGAATGCGGGAGCCCGTGTGCCTTACCTGGGTTTCCTGCCTTCGGGGCTTCAGCAAAACGGTTTCGACGGCGTGTACAACTACAACAGCCTTCAAACGACGGTTCGCAAGCGTTTCTCACACGGACTCGGCTTCCAGGCCGCGTACACCTGGAGCAAGAACCTGTCGAACGTCGGCTTTGATGCGGCCAACCTCAACCGATCGATCGATCTCTGGCAGCAATACGGTCAGACGCCCTATAGCCGCCCGCACCGCTTCGTCCTGAGTTACCAGTACGATTTACCATTTAAGGCGAACAGTGCGGTGAACACTCTGGTCGAGGGCTGGACCATCTCCGGCCTCACCACCATTCAGAGCGGAAATCCGCTCACGCTGTTCGACAATCGCGGTGGAACCGTGTGGGGAACTCCGAGCAGCGGAGTGATCGAGAGCGGCGTCGGCAGAGCGCAGCTATGCCCCGGATATACCTACAGCCAGATCGAGACCTCAGGCAACGTGAAAGACCGGTTGGGCAGCGCGAGTAATCCGAACGCGCCACGCTTCTTCGACGCGAATGCATTCTGTGCGCCGCCGGTCGTCGGCAGTGATGGGTCGACCGACTTCGGGAATGCGGGCGTGGGCATCGTGCGCGGCCCGCACCAGTTGAACTTCGACTTCCAGGCGGGCAAAGTCACGCGGATCGGCGAGAAACAGACGATCCAGTTTCGAGTCGAGTTTTTCAACGTATTTAACCACGCGCAATTCCACATCCCTGCTTATACGCAGGCGCCCAGCAACAATTTCGCCAACAACGGGACACTGTTCAGAAGCGGGGCATTATTCGGCGTGATTAACCAAACCTCGGTGGCTCCGCGGTTGATCCAACTGGCTTTGAAGTACTCGTTCTAGCGAAAGACTATTTGGCTTTGCTGGCGTCGGGGAAGTACGCGGCCACGCGGTCGTTGAGCGTGAACTCCATCCCGAGGCCCGGATACTGTTTGAGCACGTTCGCGCGCATCTCCGCCGCGTTCTTCGACCGAGCGACGTTCGTGTCCCAGTCGGCGATGTACTTCTTCATGAACACGATCGCCGAGAGGTCGTTTTTCGCACCCGGGCCCTGATGCCCGGGAACGACAATGACCGGGTTCAGAGCTGAAATCTGATCCAGGGTCTTCATCCAGTCTTCGCGTGCTTTGTCCTTGGGCACTCCGAAGTACACCCGATCGAACACCGTATCGCCCGCCACCACCGCTTTCAGCGAAGGAATATAAACGAAGCTGTTCCCGGGACCGTCACCTTGGACGCCGCCGGTGATCGGGAATTGCTCGCCTTCAAGGGTGAGCATGGGAGTCGCGAGTTCCTCCGGGAGCACTGGCTCGGGTCCCGGGATGTTATTTCCGTAGGTCGGAAACCAGAACTTCTGGCGCGCGGGCCAGCCGGTCTTGGCGGCGTTGACGGTGGCCGGAAGCGCGACGATCTTGGCCGACGGGAACGCCTGCTTCAGCACCGCGAGCCCGAACAGATGGTCGGGGTGGGGATGCGTAACGTAGATCGTGGCCAGGTTTTTCTTCGACTCGAGAATCTCCGCGGCGAGACGGTGAGCTTCACTTAGCGAGAACTGCGGGTCGATGACCAGCATGTCTTTTTCGCCGGAAATCATCGTGGAGTTCACGTCGTATCCGTTTACGCCAGCGCCGGTGTGTACCTTTAGCTGGAGCTTGGATTGGGCGCTCGCGGCTGTAGCAAGCGCGATGCTGATCAGAAGGGTCCGTATGGTCATAAGTTATTTTCTCCCCAGCGATGCCTTCATCTCGGCGACGGTCGTGAGCCGGTCGGGGTTCAGGCTGTGGATCGACATGGCCCGCTCGGGCTCGAGCTTCAGCCGCTCAATGTTGTCCAGGAACACCATCGTGCCGATCACCGGCGGGTTAGGAACCGGATCGTTCGCCGGCGGCAGGTTGAACATGTCGGCGTACACCAGGATCTTCTCCTTCGGCAGGTACCCGATGACGATACCGTCAGCGTGCGGGAGCCCCTTGATCACGTGGACTTCGAACGTACGCGTAGCGTCCTGAAAAACACGCTTGTCGCTCGTGAGGGCCTCGATCACCGGCTTCTTGCCGGACTTCGATAGGGAGTCTGGGGCCAGCGTCCGCGGGGCGGAGAGCGCGTTCATCAGGAATGCTTTATTTACCTCAGGCGTGACGATCGTGATCCCTTCGGCGACCACGGCCGGCAGCCCGCTGGTGTGATCGAAATGATGGTGCGAGATGACGCCGTAGCGGATCGGCTTATTCGGGATGACCTTCTTCGCTTCGGCGATGATCGCCTGCGCACGCGCCTCGTTTTGCGGTCCAGGCTCGAAGATCAGAATGTGGTCAGCGAACTCCACCGCGAGCGCGTTATATGCGCCGTTGATGCGATAGACGCCGTCGGCCAGCTTCTCCGAGGTCGGGCCTGCTGCTGCGGGTGGAGCGCCGCCGCCCGCTGGCGCTCCTCCGCGTCCGCCCTGAGGCGGCGTCAGTAGCTGCTGGATGTTCGCCGGATTCGCGTGCGCACCCAGGATGTATGCTTCGAATGTCGGCCAGCCGCCGCGTTTCTGCACCATCGTAGCCGGGAACTTCAGGCCGTTGGCGCCATCGCGATAATTCGTGTACTCGGCCTCGACGAGCATGTCGCCGAAGATTGGATTCTCAAGCCATGTCTGGACCTTCTCGACGAGGTTCTGGCCATTGATGTAGCCGACCACGCGATAAGGCTGTCCGCCCGGCGACTTCACGGGCGAGTTAAACGTGACCACCTGGTAGCGCTTTCCACCGGTGGTCTGCGCCTTCACCGTGGCATTATTCGCCGCGGCACCCTTGAGAAATCCCCAAGGAGTGATCCAGATTTCGAGCTGCTGAGCCCAAGCCGTGTTCTGAGGTGTGATGTTCTGCTGGCCGGGAGTCAGTGCCGCCGCACCGCCGGTGACCGGCACAGCGTAGTTCATCCATGTGGCCCGCGATGCCGGCTGCGTAAAATCGATCGCTCGCACATAGTCATTCGCGCCGGCCATGGGCCACGGCTGGTTGGCGTTGTTGTTCTGCCCGAGATTTCCGTTCTGGGCGACGCCGTAATAGTGAATCGAGTTCAGCCCCTCGACACCCATCGCCTTGGAAGAGTTGGTGATGACGGTCTTTGCGTCCTGGGCGTTGGCGCCGATGCCCGCGGCCAGCGCGATGGCAGCAAGAAGGGTTCGTGTGAGCATAGGGGGATTATATCCCCTCGGCCGCGGATCGTGATAAACTACCTACCGATCGACAGGTGTTGTACCGTTCACCAAGGAGTCGACCAATGGATAGCAGATTACGTCGTCTGGGACTGCTGATTTCGGCAATCCTCCCCGGTCTTTCGATCGCCGCAGATTTAAACATCAAAGCGCCCACGTTCGCCAAGGACGTTGCTCCGATTTTTCAGGAAAAGTGCCAGGCATGCCACCGCGCGGGATCGATGGCTCCCATGTCGCTGGTGACGTATGACGAAACGCGTCCCTGGGTGAAGGCCATCAAGGAGCGTGTAGTCACGCGCACCATGCCGCCGTGGCACCTCGATAAGACTGTCGGCATCCAGCATTTTCAGAACGACATTTCACTGAGCGACGAGCAGATCAGCTTGATCGCGAAGTGGGTGGATGCGGGCGCTCCTCTGGGTGACCCGAAGGACATGCCTGCGCCGAAACAATGGCCGAAAGACGACGGCTGGCAGCTCGCGGAGAAGTTCGGGCCGCCGGACCTGATCATCAAGTCCGAGCCGTACACCATGCCGGCCCACGGACAGGACGTGTGGTTCAAGCCGCTCACGCAAATTCCGCTGACCGAGCCCCGATGGGTTCGCGCCGTGGAAATGCGGCCCTCGACTCCCGCGGGACGCAGGATCACCCACCATGCCCTCGCTTTTCTTCAACAGGAGGAGCCGGGCGCGAACAGCGATGCCGCTCCGGGCGTCGGAACGCAGGGCCTGCTCATGGAATGGGCCGTCAACAAGAACTATGACATCTACCGTCCCAACACAGGAAAGCTCTTGCTCCCCGGCGCGCGCATCTGGTGGGAGGAGCATCTGCACGCCGTTGGCGAGGAAATCCGCGATCACGTGGAGCTGGCGGTGTACCTCTACCCCAAAGGCGAAGAGCCAAAGTATCGGACCACGCTCACACTGTTTTCTGCATCGCCCGGAAACCAACTTGATATTCCGCCCAACACCGTCGCGCAGACCGAGGGTTATCAGTTGCTGAAGAACCCGGCTCGTTTGGAAAATTTCCAGCCGCACATGCACCTTCGCGGCAAGTCGATGTTGCTCGAAGCAATTCTTCCCGATGGCAGCAAGCGGACGCTCAGCTACGTGGATCATTTCAATTTCAACTGGATGATCAACTACATCTATACGGACGACGAGGCTCCGGTATTGCCCAAAGGCACGTTGATCCACGTAGTCGCCTCGCACGACAACACTCCGAACAACAAGAACAATCCGGATCCGAACCAGTGGGTGGGCTGGGGCGATCGCACCGTGGATGAAATGGCTCACGCCTGGGTCAATGTCACCTATATTTCGGAAGACGACTATCAGGAGTACGTCGCCAAGCACCCGCCTGCCCGGTCAGTTGCACAAAGATAATGTCCCGATTCGCAAGCCTTGCCGTCCTCGCAGCCGGCGCGGCGTTCTTGTACGGTCAGCAGCAGGTCTATATCGAGCCCCCGCATGACTCCGGGCAAGGCGTCACGCCCGCCTACGAAGGATGGTTTCCAAATGCCGATGGAAGCTTCAGCCTTCTGTTCGGCTACTTCAATCGGAATCTCAAACAGGAGCTGGATATTCCGATCGGCCCCAACAATCGTATCGAGCCGGGCGGTCCGGATCAGGGCCAGCCCACGCACTTCCTCACCAGACGGCGTTGGGGGATGTTCACCATCACAGTGCCGAAGGACTTCGCCGGCCAGAAGCTTACGTGGACACTCGTCGCGAATGGAAAGACGGCGCAAGTTCCCGTGGGGCTTGACTCGCTGTGGGAGCTGAATCCTTTCAAAGATGCCACGGGCAATACCCCGCCGTTCATCGGCTTCGATCAGGCCGGCCCGTTTGTGCAGGGTCCGCGCGGTCACACAGTGTCACTTTCGGCAACGATGCCGAACCCCGTTCCCCTGAACCTTTGGGTGGCGGATGACGCGAGCGTCATTCCGGGTGCAACGCGTCCCAAAACGCCGGCCGTCGCGCTGACGTGGAGCAAGTTTCGCGGACCAGGCGACGTCACCTTCGCCAACGATCGCCCGCCGATCGAGAGAGCCCAGTTAAAAGGCTTGGAGAACACAGCGTTCAGCGGCAAAGCGTCCACCACCGCGACGTTCAGCGAGCCCGGAGAGTACATATTGAATGTGGTCGCCAACGATTGGACCGGCGATGGCGGGCGCGGGTTCCAGTGCTGCTGGTCGAACGCACAAGTGAAAGTCTCCGTCAAAAAATAAGGAGGGCACATGCATAGAGGAATCGGATTGCTGCTCGCGGCGCTTGCGGCATCAGCCTTGGCCCAGCAACCCTCGACCAAAAACGGAGAGTGGCCTTACTACACCGCCGATCTGAAAGGCACCAAGTACTCGCCTCTCGATCAGATCAACGCGAGCAACTTCAACCAGCTCGAAGTAGCGTGGCGCTTCAAAACCGATAATTTCGGCACTCGCCCCGAATACAAGCTGGAGGGAACGCCCGTGATGGTGAAAGGCGTGCTGTACACGACTGCAGGCACGCGCCGTTCCGTGGTCGCGCTCGATGCAAAAACCGGTGAGGTGATGTGGTCGTACAGCCTGCGCGAAGGAAATCGCGCCGCCATCGCGCCGCGCCAGCTCTCGGGCCGAGGCGTCTCCTATTGGACCGACGGCAAAGGCGACGACCGTGTCGTGTTCGTTACCACCGGATACCGCCTGGTGGTTTTGAACGCGCACACCGGTCAGCCGATCACGAACTTCGGTAAAAACGGAATCGTCGATCTGAAAGAAGGCATGGTCACCGCCGCGGGGCTGCAGATCGATCTCGAAACCGGCGAAGCCGGTCTGCACGCTACCCCTCTGGTGGTGAAGGACGTCGTGATCGTGGGATCGTCCTTCAAAGAAGGCATGACCGTTGTCACGCATAACAACACCAAGGGCAACGTGCGCGCTTACGACGTCCGAAGCGGCAAGCTGCTGTGGACGTTCAACACCATTCCGCGCCCCGGCGAGTTCGGCAACGAAACTTGGGAGAACGGATCGTGGGCGACCAACGGCAACACCGGCGTGTGGACCCAGATGACGGTCGACGAAGAGCTCGGACTGGTGTATCTGCCGGTGGAGTCTCCCACCTCGGATTTCTACGGCGGACATCGCCCGGGAGACAACCTCTTCGCGGAAAGTTTGGTTTGCGTGGATCTGAAGACCGGCAAACGCAAGTGGCATTTCCAGATCGTGCATCACCCCATCTGGGATTACGATTTGTCCTCCGCGCCTATTCTGGCCGATATCACGGTGGGCAGTAAAGCGATCAAGGCCGTGGCGCTCCCGAGTAAACAGGCGTTCCTTTACGTGTTCGATCGCGTCACGGGCCAGCCCGTATGGCCGATAGAGGAGCGACCCGTTCCGCAGTCGGACGTGCCCGGCGAAAAGACGTCGCCCACGCAGCCGTTCCCCACCAAGCCTCCGGCCTACGGCCGAAACTACTTGAAAATTCCCGACGACCTGATCGACTATACGCCGGAGATGCGCGCGCAGGCCCGCGATAACATCGCGCGCTACAAGAATGGCCCGATGTTCCTGCCGCCCGTGGTTGGCGACGCGAAGGGATTCATCGGAGCCATGGGGCTCGGCACCGCCAGCGGCGGCACGAACTGGCCCGGCGCCGGTTACGATCCCGAGACGCATATCGTGTACGCGCAAGCGAATCAGTCCGCTGTGTTCCCGGTCTCGTTGCGGACTCCGCCCGAAGGATTCTCCGACATCCGCTATGTGATGGGACGGAACGATACGGAATTTCGCGTGTCGGAAGGGCCGGGATTCGGCAGCGCGGCGGATGCTCCGCAACAGCGTCGTCCCGCAGTGACCGCACCCGCAGCGCCTCCCGCGGCCCCTATCGGAGCGCTGACTGTCCAGGGCCTCTCCATTGTGAAGCCGCCATATGCGGTGATCTCCGCAGTCAGTCTCGATCGCGGCGACATGCAATGGCAGGTGCCTTACGGAGAGACGCCCGATGCGGTCCGCAATCATCCAGCGCTCAAGGGGATGAACATCCCGAACACTGGACAACCCGGCAGCGTGGGCCTGGTGGTGACGAAGACCCTGGTGATCCTGGGCGACAGCCAGATCACCACGACGCCTGCGCATCCGCGCGGCGCGATGCTTCGGGCGTACGATAAGGCCACGGGCAAAGAGGTCGGCTCGGTGTTGATGCCCGCCCCGCAAAGCGGATCGCCCATGACGTACATGGTCGACGGCAAGCAATATATCGTGGTCGCCGTCAGTGGAGGCGCCTATTCAGGCGAGTATATTGCCTATAGCCTGCCGTCGAATAACTGATGTGGCGCACGCACTCTTGCGTGCCGTGTCGAGACTCATCTCGACACCCTTTCGCCGTGGAGGAATACTGCATGAGTGCGTGCCCCACGCGGCGATGTTCCTTGTCGTCCTTATTACCTTCTTGCTCACCGCGCAAACCACGCGGTCGGTATGGGACGGAGTCTATACCTCCGAACAAGCTGCGCGCGGAGCCTCGCTCTACGCGAAAGACTGCGCATCCTGCCATGGAACCGCGCTCACCGGCGGAGAATCCGCGCCGCCTCTCACTGGTGGCGAGTTCTTCTCCAACTGGAACGGCCTCACCGTCGGCGACTTGTTCGAGAGAATTCGTATCTCAATGCCGGCTGACCGCCCCGGACGGCTCACGCGCGAGCAGGACGCCGATATTCTCGCGTTCATGCTCAGCGTCAGCCAGTTCCCGCCGGGCAAGACAGAATTAGCGCGTCAAACGGAAGCTCTAAAGCAGATCCGGTTCGATTCAACGAAGCCGGCCGACAAGAATTGAACAGCGCCTACACCGCATGTGTTAGCTCGCATGACGGCGCCGGCGCGGGGTGACAACGGTGAGATCTCCCACAGTCTTTTTGACGATCGGGCCGTCGGCCTGGAAATCGTAGCCCTTCAACATCCAGAGCTCCGGAATGATCTCGCCGATCAAAGCGCCGTGACAGAACAGCCGGACCACGGAGCTCTCCGAGACAACGATTCCAATGGCGTCCGTAGCGGCACTGATGTGAGCGGCGGCAATATGACGGCTGCCGAGTCCGAGAGGAATTTCAATCGGTGAAGCGGCCGCGTCCAAATAGCGGCAAGCGGCTATAACAACACCCAGCGAGCTCACTACAAACGCTCCGTCCAGTTGCGCCAATTCTTTAATCGTTCCGCGCAGATTCGGATCGGTGATGTGGCGCGCGATTTCGGGATGGCCTTCCAAGGGATTCAGGATCAGCGAGCGCGACTCGGCCAGAACCGCACATTCGTTTCCAAGCGTGAACAACGTGCCGACGCGTTTTCCTTCACGTCCTTCACGTGCTATTTCAACCGCCAGCTCGATCAGCGATTCAAGAATCTCGGAGTCGTACTCTGTCACCTGACAGAGAATGCTTTCGAACATCCGGACACTCCTTTCGCTAGGGATTCTTTTCGTCGACGGACAGCGCAGTCTCCACGATCTGCTGAGCTTCGCTTAGGATCGAGCTCAAGTGAGCCTCGCTCTGGAAGCTCTCGGCGTAGATCTTGTAGAGGTTCTCCGTTCCGGAGGGCCGCGCGGCAAACCACCCGCTGCCGGCTACAACCTTCAGGCCTCCGATGGGAGCATTGTTGCCTGGAGCTCGCGTCAGCTTGGCTGTGATGGGTTCGCCTGCGAGATGCGTGCTCGTTACCGCCTCCGGCGACAGGTTTTGCAGCTTCGTTTTCTGTTCGGGTGTAGCCGGCGCATCGATCCGGGTGTAATGGGATTTTCCGAATTCAGCCGTCAATTCGCGATAATGCTCCCCGGGATCTTTGCCGGTGCGTGCCGTAATCTCGGCGGCGAGAAGATCCATAATAATTCCGTCTTTATCTGTCGTCCACACCGTGCCGTCCACCCGCAGAAAGCTGGCCCCGGCGCTCTCCTCGCCGCCAAAGCAATAGGACCCGTCAAAAAGTCCCGGCGCGAACCACTTGAACCCAACCGGCACTTCGCTCAGCCGGCGTCCGAGTTTTTGCACCACCTTGTCGATCATGCTGCTGCTGACTACCGTCTTGCCCACGGCAGCCTGCGTCCGCCAGCGAGGGCGCTCTGTGAGCAAATACCCGATCGCTACTGCCAGATAGTAGTTCGGGTTCATCAAACCGGCCGAAGGCGTTACGATTCCGTGCCGGTCCGAGTCAGGGTCATTGGCGAACGCTACCCGAAATTTGTCCTTGAGTCCCACCAGGCGGGCCATCGCATAGGGGCTCGAGCAATCCATGCGGATTTTCCCATCATGATCGACCGTCATGAACGAGAAGGTCGGGTCGATAACCGGGTTCACGATCGCGATATCCAGTTGGTAGACGGAGTTGATCGGCTCCCAGTAGGGCTTCGCGGCGCCTCCCAGCGGATCCGTGCCTAGCTTGAGGCGTGCATCGCGGATCGCATCCATGTCCACTACGTTTCGCAGGTCGCGAACATACGGCATGACGAAATCTTCCTGGTGTGTCGTCACGGCCGTGAAAGCGGACGCATACGGTACGCGCTTTATGCCTGCATTCCCGTTCTTCAGCAGCTCATTCGCGCGGTCCTCGATCCACTGGGTCACGCCCGTTTCAGCCGGGCCGCCGTTCGCAGGATTGTATTTAAATCCGCCATCTTCGGGAGGATTATGGGAAGGCGTAACCACGATGCCATCGGCGAAGTGCTGCTGGCGATCGCGATTATAGGTAAGGATCAGCCACGAGACGACCGGCGTCGGAGTGAAGCCGTCATCTCGCTGGATAATCGTCTCCACGCTGTTGGCCGCAAGAACCTCGAGCGCCGTCCGCTGGGCTGGAGAAGAAAGCGCGTGCGTGTCCTTGCCCATGTACAGCGGACCGTCTGTTCCGTGCGCGACCCGGTAGTCACAGATGGCTTGAGAGATGGCGAGAATATGTGATTCAGTGAAGCTTCCATTGAGCGATGAGCCGCGATGGCCGCTGGTTCCGAAGCTTACCATCTGAGCGCGATCGCTCAAATCCGGACGGCGCTCGTAATACTCGCGTTCGAGCCGAGCTGGATCGACCAGCAACTCTTGGGGGGCGGGCAGGCCGGCCAGCGGTGAGATTCCGCCGCCTGAATGTATCGCTACGGGACCAGGCATGCGGGCTATTATCTCACCGGCGGCTTCCTGTGCCGTTTAGCTTATCCATCTGTATCCACGCTCTTTGATCTTAGTTCTGCACCTACGTGGATGGATGAGACTGGCGGGAAAACGATTCGGAATGCAGTTAAAAAGAAGATCGATGAAACTCGAAGAAGGCCGCGGGATCAAAACGGTCATGATCGGCTGAGGGATTATCTACCAGGAGAAAAATCATGATTTTGAGTGCATTCACAATGTTTCACGTCGCGCTCAGCCTGGTGGGGATCGCCGCGGGTCTCGTCGTTCTATATGGATTGCTCGTTTCGAAACGGTTCGATGGCTGGACGACGCTCTTTCTGACGACCACAGCAGCGACCAGCGTCACCGGCTTCCTCTTCCCATTTCACGGCTTCACACCCGCCATTGGAGTCGGCATCATCTCGCTGATCGTGTTGGCGCTGGCGACCCTTGCGCGCAAGCATTTACGTCTCACGGGCGGCTGGCGCCGGACTTACGTGATCACCTCTGTGGTTGCGCTCTATTTCAACGTGTTTGTTTTGGTCGTGCAGCTCTTCCAGAAGGTCCCTTCGCTCAAAGCGCTCGCGCCGACGCAGTCCGAGCCGCCCTTCCAGATGACTCAGCTCGTCGTTCTATTACTCTTCGCCCTTCTGGGAATTGGCGCGGTGGTAAAGTTCCACCCTGAGTCACCTCGTACGACTCAGGCCCGCACGGCTAGGGCGTAAATCATGGCCAAGATGCGCGCCGTTCAGGTCTACGAGATCTTTGGGATCGTCGACACCGTGGGACCGGCGTCGCCGCATGGACGGTGGGCCAGCGCCCAGGAATCTGCTGGAACGGAGGGTACTGCGGGTACTGCATGCTTGCCGCCACAGCGATTTCTTTGCCTACCAGACGGCGACATACATCACCGGGATCACCAGTGACGGCGGCTACGCCGACTCCACAATCGCGCGCGCCGAGGCACTGGCACGAATGCCCCAAGACTGGAACGCGTAAACGAGGGTTATGAGCGTATGCTGAAGGGCGAGGCCCGGTTTCGCTTCAAACGCGAGTGAAGTTGCTCTTGAGAGCGCTCCGGATCTTTATGCTTCACTGGGTGCATTTGCAGCCTCAGCTCTCATGGCAGTCGCCGGCTCAGCTCTCGCCGAGTACGATCTCCAGGTAGCCTTCCGTATTGCCGCTGTGACGGGCTTCGCCATAGGATCTGCAGGAGTTTCGGCAATCGCTCTCTGACCGAACAAGCCCTTGTGAATCAATCGCCCAAATCGTGTGTGGGGCAGGTTTTCAACCTGCGCGGCGATTTTCTAATCGGCGCCGTGCGGGAGTTTAAATATCTCGAAACACTAATGATTCGATAGTGATCTGTGTTCTGATGGCGCATGTGGAGTCGTCTCCCGCTGGGCAGCCGATGTGTGTCTGGACGGAAGATTCCCGGAAATTCGCCATCCACCTCCATCCGGAAGTCATTGGCCGTCTCGCAACAGAGTCCTGGGTGG
>JAOAPR010000303.1 GCA_025463005.1 Bryobacterales bacterium
CCCGCGCTCGCACCGTCTCCGCAACCCCGACCAGCTCCGACGGCGCGAGCGCTACCGCCAAAACCCGTCGCCCAAAGGGGTCAAAATTGGACGCCGATGCGGGGTCAAATTTGAACGCCGATTGACATTTCGCAACGAGCTACGCTCGCCCCGGCGGGAATATTACCGGCCTCGCTTTTCAAGACGCCGATCTGACGACCAAGAGACTGGAGATTCTGAAGGAGGTAGTTCCGTCGCTTTCGCACGTTGCGGTTCTATGGGATCGCGGAATGCCTGCGAGTTTGCTAAAGGTAACGAAATCGGCGGCGCAGGCTTTGGGATTAACTTTGGAGGTGTTGCCCGTCGCGGATTTGTTGGAGCTCGACAAGGCATTCAACGCAGTTGCCGTAAGCAAAGCACAGGCCGTATTTCAGGTTGCATCTCCGCGCTTTGCCGCGCAACGTGGAGCAATTGCGAAGTTGGCCCTTGAGAAAGGTATGCCCACGGCGTGTGAGCAACGGGATTTCTCCATTTCGGGTTGCCTAGTGTCCTACGGGCCGTCATTTGATGCGATGTACCGTAGGGCTGCGTATTACGTCGATAAGATACTCAAAGGCGCAAAGCCTACTGACCTTCCGATCGAGCAGCCGACGAAGTTTGAGCTGATCATCAACCTGAGAACTGCCAAAGCGCTCAGCCTAAACGTTCCACCGGCGCTGCTCGCCCGCGCCGACGAGGTGATCGAATAACTCTCACTTCCGGTTGTGGCACGGCGCGCGTTTTGATCAATTCGAAAGACCGCGCCCGCAGGTCGCTGCAACCGCGAGGGGGCACGCGCTGGACGACAACCGCGATCATGCAGCGCTCAGGAACCGAGCGGAGGGAGGGCATTGCGCAGCGGTGCGCTGGAGATCTCCATCAACCCCGCAAATGGCTGGCCGAGCTCCAGGATCAGGTAAATTGCTCCAGCGGCCGAGAGAGCGAAGATCAACAGGGAGCCGATAACAATTGTGTTGGGCCGCGCGAACAAACCGAAGCTTGCAAAGATCATGGTGAGCCAGAAAATCAGCACCGCCAGGAAGGGCATGGGGACTGAATTGCCGGCTTGGGCGAACAGCAGCAAGCGCGTTTGCGCAATGTCGGTGCTGATCTGTACCGCCCGCGCCTGCAGGGAGCGTTGAGCATCATTCTGCGGCGAAAGCTGGAGAAGTTTCGCATAGAACACTTCGCTTGCGTCGCTCGCCGCAAAAGGCACCGCCTTGGCAGAATCCGAACTGTTCTCGCGCCACATCCGATCGGCCAAGAGAACGACGCCACGCCGCAGCAGATTGCGGTTGGCGCTCGTCTCCGGCCCGTATT
Source organism: Bryobacterales bacterium (assembly GCA_025463005.1). Lineage (GTDB taxonomy): Bacteria > Acidobacteriota > Terriglobia > Bryobacterales > Bryobacteraceae > Palsa-187. The sequence goes on from JAOAPR010000303.1 coordinate 1,339, forward strand.
GCGCCAGCAGATTGTCGAGCAGGACGATATTGGCTGTCAACTGCCTGACTTGAGTGCTCTGCGTGTCGTAGGAACTCTTCGCCGAGGCGATCAGCAGGCCGAGGACAAGTGCGGCTATCGTCCCGATCAGGCCGGTGCCTAGCCTGATCACATCCTTGTCTTCCGTGCTCAGTTGATGCCCTGGAAGGAACATGGCCAATAAAGCCCCGCCTGAGACGCATACAAATGTGATGCACGATATTGCGATTGCATTCATCTCTCACCCCTGGCCGCTAGGAAAAAGCCGCTGCAGTCCGGTTCAGCCAACAAAACGACCGGATTCTCCCCAGGCAGGCGTTCAAATACCATTGCGCGCATTCGCCGAGTGCCGCCTTGGTCGTCAGTCAATCGCGGCTCGGTATCGTCTGGCGACTTTGGTGCTGTTTCGCTTAGGCGGCGGAGGCAACTGCCGGTCTCTTCGCGAGCACTGTTCGCCGGTCATGAATCAGGCTCTCCAGTCGATGCGCTGCCACATTCAATGTGGCGTCATCAACCGCGCTCTCGTCCCCGGCAGCGGATTTGGCGCGTTCCCCTTTCAGAATGTCGTCGATCTCCTCTTCGATATCCGACAGCTCAGCTTCTGAGCCGACGTTCCGGATTCGACGTGCCAGGGCATAGAGCGAATCCAGCGGGCCTTTTGTTACGCGGCTGCCGAGCCCCAAGAACTTCCACGCCGCGGCAAGCATGGTGGCAGCGCCTCCGAGCACCATTGGTGTCAAATAGATCCAGTTGCCGTATTCATCCAGGAAGCTCTGCGTCGTGGCGTTGTAAACGGCTGCCGCTCCAGGGTGCAGCGGAAGGTAGGCATCCTGGTCTGTGCTGGGCGCGGTGATCTGCGCGAAAATCGGCTGCTCGCGCATAAGATTCCGGCGCGCGCTCATGATCGCCTGCGTGAGGCGGGTTACCAGATCAGCGCCGAGCTTCTTGTGCGCAACGAGGTATAGCGAGGTCCTAAGGGTCGTCAGGTCATCTTCCGGGACCGGCGGCGAACCCCGTAACGTGCCTTTCGGCACGTCGAAACTTTCAAAGGCACGTTCGGCCTGTGCAATTGCTTCCGCGGACTCGATTGGGATCAGCACCGGGACCTTCTTGTGGTCGAGCTGAAAAAATCCGCGAACGAGCGAGAGGTATCTTTCGGCCAGGGGCGTCACGACAAGCAGAGCACTGATCTGTTTTGACTGAATGGCTTGCCGGACATCTGTCAAAGCAATGTCCTTGAACACAACTTTTGCGCGGACCAGATCATATTCCTTGGTCAACACCTCGACAATTTTTTTGTTCGCTGCTTCGCCGACCACGCCGACTGTACGTCCCTTCAGGTTATCCATGCTGTCGATGGACGATCCCGGCGGCGCGATGATCAGCACGACCATGTGGCTGACGACGACGACGGCTTGCGCTTGCGACAAGTCACCGACGTCGCCGCGAACCACGGCGAGATCGACTTTACCTGATGAAAAGGCGTCGGCGGCTTCAAGCGCAGTTCCGCTGTCGATAACCTTGAGCCGCACCGGAGCGTTCGTTGAAGCGAACTCGCCTGCCATTTCTGACATTGCCCTAGCCGCCTCACCGTCGATCGAGCCGACTGCCACCGTTAGCGTGACCGGACGAGTAAAGTACCGATAGGCAAAGAGGCCGGCGCCTGCAGCAAGAATGACGATGCCAACAAGCAGAACGGTGCGAAGCCAGAGCGGTAGTTTTGTCGACATGCTCGTCCCTCCAGACGCGTCCGTCGATCGCTGCATGCCTGCATGCGCGGACAACCGCAGAATACTATAAAAGGCTCGTGCTTCCAACTAAGCGAAAACCGACTGGCTCCAAAAGAAAAGAACCGTGCGATTCTAGCTTCCTGCTTCCTCCGGCTGCTGCCATGCAAAGGAATGAGGCTAACTGTCCGCATTGGTTCATCCACGTCGGCTCGATAGGCGGACAAGTTCAAAGCCGATTAGCGTGTCTCAAAGGTGCCATGTAGTGACTTGACTTATCCGATCCGTTTCCCAGCGCGCGCGGGGACGGCCGACGCTTCGGACGGCTTAGTTAGGCTTCGCCTTACTTCGTGATCATGGGCCTGGGTGGCGGCGGGGCGGGCGCAGCGGGCGAGATAGAAAGCGTGACCCACGCATTCCAGCCCTCCGGGCGATTTTGCGCATCGAACTCCTTGTAGGCTTTGAGGTTCAGGTATCCCTGCATCTCGCCCACGGGGAACAGAAAGGCGATCTGCGGGCCGAGTCCGATGACCCGTGACTGGAAAGAGCCCACGCGATTGCCGGACCCGCTGTCGCCAGAAACCTGATCATAGAAGTAGCCGACCAGTCCGACCGAAAACTGTTTGGAGAGGAATTGCGACGCGCCCCAGTCCAAATGCCAGTCGACGCCGCTTAATTGGAGGTAGGATTGTTGAAGTTGTAGGTAAAGCCCGTCACCACAGAGAACTCGTGTCCTGCCTGCGGGTTGAAGTAGGTGTACCCGCCGCCGGCATCGACGGCGCCATGCCCCAGTCCAATGTTCGACAGGCGGGTCGAATCGTATGACCCTACAGGTATGTCGCCGGTGGCGTAGACCATAAAGTTGTTCACGCCCGCGTTCCACCGCAGCGAGAAGTTCGGATACAAATCGCCGACACTCGTGAGGGAGTCGCTGATGCTGTCCGAGCGCATGAACGGAATCGACCCGATCGGCGGCGGAAGCGTCAGTGTGCCCGTCAATGTGCCTGCCAAGGATGTATTGACGCTGCCGAAAATCCCCATCATGCCAAGCGATGCTTGGCCCCCGAGAACCGGCGTCGCGAACACATAGGTCGGCGTGATCAAAGCGAGGTCCCCGGTGGCATTGAGGTTCGCGTTCAGGGTCGCCGAAACATTGCCGGGGATCCTGCCGATCTCGAACTCGCGTGCGCGCGCGACATCACCGTTCGCGGATACGTCGGTGTGATAATAGGTCGTCGAGAGAGACCATCCTGGTTGCTGCGGGACTGCGGCAAGACTTCCAATTATCCGGGAAGCCAGAAGCTAACGCCACCTTCGTCGGCCCGCGATCTGTTCGTCGAACACGCGAAGAAAACGAAAGCAAAGCATACGATAGCTCGACCAAATCGAATGCGTGCTCGGCAATTCGGATTGAGCCCGCCGATCGCGGCAGGTGAGCGCATCGCGCAAAGCATTGAGTACCCCCTAGTTTGGCCGACGTCTTGCTAGGAACAACTCGTGATGAGGAGGGTAACAAAAACCGACGCGCGTGGGCATGGAGCCGCGCGCAATTCCGCCCGTCGCGGCGAAATTGGCAGATTGTGTGACCTGTTAGCCACACGCGTCCCTAGAACAAAGAGCGCAAGCCGCATTGAGCGCCGCGACACTTCTACAGCCGGCGGCGCGCAACGGCCAAAGCGCAGAGCTACAGCGCTTGGAGACGCTCATGCACGTGCAGCGTCTCTACCGATCAGCGGCAGACATACGCTCCGTTCACCAGCACGCGGTGAGCGCAGACGGCGCCTACCGTTGCTGCACCCACAGCCGCTCCTCCGACAACTGCCCGACGAGTCGTCCGGCGCGCAACGCCGGCGGCGCTCACCGGCGTCAAGGGGCGACCGACCCGGGCTTGCGCGCTGCTTGTCAACAACGAGAGACCGTTGCTTTGCGAGCTGTCGAAAGAACCGAAAACTCCGCAGGTGACAACGGTAGCGATCAACAAAGCTCGTTTTAAGCCGACTTGTTTCATAGCAACCTCCTTGCCCCACTGAAGGAGCGCCTTCCAACAAACCTGCCCGTCCGTGATTTTCTATCCGTCAAACCTGCGCGTCAAATTGTAAGTGGTCGTTATTGCTGATGCCTGCTAATCGGTAGAGTATGTCAGCATTGCTTACTGATTAGTGGCGCGCTCAACGCGGATTAGGTTTCAATGAGCCGCCGCCTCTGTCGCTCTGCTGCCGCTGATTCAGAACAACTTAACGGCCGATGCAAACGTCTGCCTACCGCGGCTGGGGCATTCCATTGTCGCCCGTGAAAAGCGCGGGCTTTACGACATTGAAGATTCGTATTTTTGAGCCATACTTAGCGCGGCGGTTGAACTCGTGGACGCGAGGCCCCATGGAAAACCGTGTTGTTGCGCCCGGAGCCCATGTCGTCAATACGGCGACGCTTTTTTCGACGTCGGCGTGGGCGGCGTGTCGAGACGAGCGATCGCCGACGCTTGATGGGGCGCAAACGGGCTATTACGCGCGAAGCTGCACCGACAGACATCTTCAGTGCGCCGATCAGCACGATCGCGGCAGATCTTCGCCCAATCCGGACCGGAGCCGATTTTGCCCTGAGCAGCATCCCTCTAACCCAATCACGATGGCCGCATTGAACGGTCATGAAATCAAACTCAATGCTGGAGTAGTGCGATGACATTGCGGAGATCTGTTGGCTGCGGCTTTGCAATGACGGCGCTTGGATTTGGGATCGGTGTTTTCGCCGCTTCGCCGAGCTTCGGCCAAGCCAACCCCGAGCGGAACGTCTATTTCGGCCAGACCCATGTCCATACAAGCTGGTCGTTCGATGCCTACGTATTCGGCAACACCGTCACAGGGCCGGAAGATGCATACAAATATGCGCTCGGCCAGCCCATCAAGCACCCGGGCGGGTACATGGTACAGCTCAAGCATCCGCTCGATTTCGAGGCGGTGACCGATCACGCGGAATATGTGGGCACCGTCAGGCTCGCGAATGACCCAGGCTCTGCATTAAGCAAGCTGCCAATTGCCGAGAAACTGAAGGTCCGCAGCAAGGACGACATCCAGAACGTCTACCTTTTCCTCGGCGCCTCCCTGCTCAAGAAGGAGCCGATCAAGGACCTCACAGACCCCGCAGTGGCCGGCGATGTCTGGAAACAGACCGTTGCCATCGCCGACAAGTACTATCAGCCCGGCAAGTTCACGACCTTTGCGGCGTATGAATGGAGCTCGACGCCAAACAACAGGAATTTGCATCGGAACGTGATCTTCAAGGACACAAAGAAGGTGCCGGACCTGCCGTTCAGCTCGATCGATTCGGAAAATCCCGAGGATCTCTGGGTGTGGATGGACGCACAGCGCAAGGCAGGCAACGAGTTATTGGCGATCTCGCACAATTCGAACCTGTCCGATGGCATCATGTTCCCGTTGGACGTCGACAATAAGGGCCGCCCAATCGATGCTGCATGGGCGCGCGACCGGATGAACAACGAACCGCTGGCGGAAATCACTCAGCTCAAGGGTACGTCGGAGACGCATCCGAGCCTTTCGCCCACCGACGAGTTTGCCGGCTTCGAGGTTCTGACGTATCTGCTGGGGGGCAGCGATCGCCCGCCCAGACTCCACGGCAGCTATATTCGGGAGGCCTACCAGAACGGTCTCGCGATCGAAGACACCCGCGGTTACAACCCCTACAAGTTCGGGGTCGTGGGCGCGAGCGATACGCACGACACCGCGGCCGCCTACTCGCAATCGAATTATTTCGGTGGCCACGGTCTTCTGGACGCCACGCCGCAGGCTCGCCTGAGCGGGAAGAAGGAGGCTGGACTGGCCATGAACCAGCTCAGCGTCTCGGGCCTCGGCGGCGTCTGGGCGGAACAGAATACGCGCGAGTCGATCTTCGCGGCCATGCAGCGCAAGGAGACCTTCGGCACCAGCGGCCCGCGCATCAAGGTGCGGCTGTTCGGAGGCTGGGACTTTGGCCCGAACGTGCTGAAGCAGAAGGACTGGGTCAAGACCGGCTATGCCAACGGCGTGCCGATGGGCGGTGACCTGGCGGCGCCAAAGGGCAAGGCGCCCACCTTCATCGTATGGGCCGTCAAAGATCCCGACGAGGCCAACCTGGACCGCATCCAGATCGTCAAGGGCTGGAAGAGCGGCCAGACCTTCGAGAAGATCTATGACGTCGCGTGGTCGGGAAATCGGAAGGTCACGCGCGCTCCGATTGCGAATGTTCTCTATGGCGGCAACGATATGACGCTGCCACCGGTCGGCAATACGGTCGACATCAAGAACGCCAGCTACACGAACACCATCGGCGCCGTGGAATTGAAGACGGTGTGGACGGACCCGAACTTCGATCCGAGCCTGCACGCTTTCTATTATGCGCGGGTGCTGCAGATCCCGACTCCGCGCTGGACCACCTACGACGCCAAGACCCTAGGCGTTCCGCCGCCTAGCAACTTGCCGGCGTCGCTCCAGGAGCGCGCCTGGACCTCGCCGATCTGGTACACGCCGACGGCAGACATGCGCGCCAAGGCACCGCACGGCCCGACCGTTGCCGATCTCACGCAGCGAGGCGCGGCGACGCTCGATGAGGCGCAGTTGCGCGACCTGATCGTGGGCAAGACCTTCAAAGTCCGCAACACGGTGACCGATCAGCGGTTTGAGATCACCTATGCGGCCGGTGGCCGGCGCATGATCTCGAGCGTCAACGGCAAGATGCCCGATCCGGAGCAGATGGGCGACGTGTTTCATCCCAACTCGCTGGGCGCAGCCGATTACGAGATTCGCGACGGCCGTATCGTCACGATGATCGAGGGGACACCTTTCGAGGTGACCGTCTACCGTCTCGGCGACAAGCTTGTCGCCGCGCGCAGCAACGAGTTCGGCTATGCCAACTATGAGGTCGAAGGGGTGAGCCCGTGAGCGGGCCGGCAGAGCGCCGCGATGGATCCCCATGACCCCGCCTCGGCCAAGCCGGCATCATCGCTGCTGCGGCGATGGCTGCGCGAGCCGTTGCTGCACGTCCTGCTGATCGGCGCGACCCTGTTCGTCGTCTACTACGCGCTCAATCCCGTTGCCGGTCAGCGCCAGGATTCCAACCGCATTGCGATTACGGCTGATGACCTCGCACAGATCCGGCTCGCCTGGATGGCGCAGTGGCAGCGTTCGCCCACGCCGGAGGAGATGCGCAATCTCCTCGACGGCAAGATCCGCGAGGAGGTCCTCTTCCGCGAGGCGATGGTGCTGGGCCTCGACAAGGACGACACCATCGTAAAACGCCGCCTGGCGCAAAAAATGGAATTCGTGATGGAAGACGCATCGGCGCTGCGCGAGCCGGCAGACGACGAGTTGAGGCGCTGGTTCGCACAGAACGCACAGCGCTTTGCTACGCCGAGCCTGGTGACGTTTCGCCATCTGTATTTCTCGCCCGATATACGCGGCGCCCGCGCGCGCGATGATGCCATCGAGGCACTGCGAAAGCTAGCCGGCAAGCCGGAACAAACGCCGGAGCTCCAAGGACTATCCGATCCCTTCATGTTCCAGGATTTCTATGCCGAGCGGTCCCCCGATCAGGTCGCCAATATCTTTGGGGCGGGATTCGCGCAGACGCTGCCTGGGCTGGAGCAGGGAAAGTGGCAGGGCCCCATCGAGTCCGGGTTGGGTTGGCATCTGGTCTGGGTTGAATTAACCATTCCTGGCCGGGTACCGGCCTTTGAAGAAGTCGAGACAAGGGTCAAATCCGAATGGAGCGATGAGCAACGCGCTGAAGCGAAGCGCAAGATGCTCGATCGCATGAAAGACCGTTATCAGATCGTGCTGCCGGAAGCTGCACCGGCGACCTCGGACGGCGCCGTGGCCCACGCTGCCGCGGCACCGCGCTGAGCTGCCACAGGAGCATTGGTGTTCACTCGATTACTGCTTCTATTGATGCTGCTGGGAGTATTGGGCCACGGCCAGACCGCACGGGCGCACGACTCGCGGCCAGCCTATCTTGAGCTCAACGAGACAGCCCCAGGCCGCTATGAGGTGTTGTGGCGCACCCCGATCAGCGCCGGCATGCATCTGCCGGTGGTGCTGAAACTTCCCGACGACACGCGCAACATTACCGCGCCATCGGTGACGGAGTTTACCGGCCTGCG
>JAOAPR010000217.1 GCA_025463005.1 Bryobacterales bacterium
CTCCGGTCGGGAGCGGCGACCACGACAAATTGCAGGTCCGGCGCGGCGGAGCGAAAGATCTTTCCAGCCCTGCGCGTATGGTAGTCGCTGGTGACCAGAAGAATTTTGTGGGCACCGAGCTGGCGCAGTCGCGCAACCGCGTCGCGCGCCTCGTCCTTGGTGGATCTCGCGTTGTTTTCAAAATGCAGGAAGTACGACTCGGGATAACCGGCCTTCACAGCGAAAGGAATCGCGAGATCGCACTCATAGTACCCGTACACTCCTGAAGGCCCGCTGACCAGCACTCGGGGGACAAAGCCTCGCCGGGCGAGCTCGGCCGCGGTAAGAATCCGGTTTCCTTCGGCATCGCCTGCCAGGACCAGGGCGATATCGGCTTTTTCCGGAGCGTCGGCCCGCACCAGGTACGAACCGAGGCCAGCCAGCACCGCGTTGTGGAAAATGAGCCCGAGTACAATTACGGCGGCCAAGACTAGGGCCAGAATACGGATGGCGCGCTTCACTATTGTTTTATTGGGCGCTTCTGTTTTATTGGGCGCTTCGCTTGGGGACGAAGTTATTCGTCAGATCCGCGCTGGTCCAGCCGCCCGACGGATTTCAGCCGCTGGAACATTCTTTCGATTTCTTCTTCTTCCTCGGGACGCAACAGAGGCCGGTGAACGGCGGGCGGAGCCTGGTGCTCGGCGCTGGGCTCAGGCGTCTTTCCCGGCTCAGGCGCTTTTCCCGCCTCCAGCGTCTGTCCGGGCTCACCCCAGGCTTGGCGATAAGGGATCCCATCTAACAGGGCATTGCGCGAGTAACGGCGCAGGTAACGCAGCAGGCTGGTGGAGGAATCCAGATCGCCGGCGTACAGCAGGCGTACTCGCCGATCGTTCGCAAGGGTCAGATTTACCGCCAGAGGGGCGATCCAGCCAGTCTGATCCAACCTGCGGATTTCCCGCCAGAAGATGACTCGCCGGCCAAGCTGGAGGTGGCCTTCGTGAATCTCGACGGTGGGTTGGCAGAGCAGGGTTATGAGAGCAGCGACAGTCGCGCCGAACAGCGCCGCGGCGATCCAGGTGGAAGGCCAGTGCAGGGCGGTCCAGGCAGAAAAGGCGGTTCCGCAGATGGCCAGAAGCGCAAATACAAAATACCGGCGTGAAGGTCGATAGCGGGCAACCGGACGGCTCACCCCTCCAGACTACCACTTCATTTTGTGGTCGGGAACGTCTTCGAGATGTGGTCGTGCCAAGTGAGGTTTTCTTCGTCGACCAGGGCCCAAACCAGGCCGAGACCGGCGGAAAGGACGCTCAGCAGGCTGGCCACCTGGCGAATGCCGCGTTGCTCGCGATCCGGACGCCGGCCGTCGAAGTCGACTAGGTGCAGGCCGGCAAAACGCATCCCCGGACTGTCGCCATTAGCCAGGCACCAAAGGGCCCGGTAGAACAGCGCGATCACCGCGGTAACACCGATGATGAACGATAGCGCTTGACGATCCAGAGCGACTTGTCCGCCGGAAAAAAAGAAGATCGCCAGAAAGACCCCGACGGCGACCATAATCAGGCTGGCATCCACTGCGGCCGCCATCAGACGGTGCATGGGAGCCGCCACAGGCGCATCGCAGTCGATCGTCTCCCCCGGCTGAACGCGGACTTCGGCGGCTGAATCGTGGAATCCGAGCGTCTGCTGGAAATCGGAACGGGGACGCTGCTGGCGCGCGGGGACCGCAGGGCGTGGAGTCGGCCGCCGGGGTGGGGCATCACGATGGTACGGATGCAGCGGGGTCAGTGTCGGAATGGGAATGACTTTGCTTGCGGCGGATCCATCGCGAAATAGCGACGGCTGATAATTGGGAATCTCCTGGGGCTGCGCGGGAGCCGGGTTTCCTTCGGCCAGAGGCTGCAGGGCGGGAGCTGTTGCAGCCGCAGTAGCCGTACTACTCCGGATCGGATAGGGCACCGCCGCCTGTCCGCTGAGGCGGCGCCCGCAATGGACGCACCGCTCCTCGGTCTGCGGGTTTACGGCGCGGCAGTGAGGGCAATGCATAGTTCGGGCTGATCTCCGTGGACGACTTGCTTGGACGCTCGGCGACCTTTTTTATCTTGACTGTTCCGGCAACGCTCTGCTACGGTGGCGCTTGAGCGCTTTTATCCTTCGTAACACAATCACGCCTTTTTGTCACGGACTTTGTGTAGTGGTTGTCGCCGGATACCTTACACCAGGCACTAAGTTAGCCGCTCAAACCTATCGCCCGACCTTACCCCCGCCGGAGATTTCGGTCCAGCCTGGTCCAAACCCGAACCTGGCCATTCGGCCGCCTCGGCCCACCGCTCCCGGGCCGGGCGAGGTCGCGAAAACCTCGGCCGATCAACAGGAGCTCGATGGGACATGGGCGCATCTGCGCGGCAATGCCCGGATCGAAACCGCCGATTCGCTACTTACCGCCGATGAGATCGATTACAACCGGGAAACGCATCAGGCGGAAGCTCGCGGCAAGGTTCGCTTCGAAAGCTTCACCCACGGTGAGAAATTGAGCTGCGACCGTGCAGAGTACAACACCGAGAGTCGCACGGGAAAGTTTTACAAGGTCAGTGGGACTTCGCCCGCCCGCGTCGAGGCGCGACGTGGCCTGCTGACCACGCAGAATCCGTTTTACTTCAGCGGGGAATGGGCCGAAAAGCTGGAGGATCGTTACATCCTGCACGATGGCTTTTTGACGGACTGCCTGATTCCGAACCCCTGGTGGCGGCTCAAAGCGCCGACCTTCGACGTGATCCCGGAAGACCGCGCCATCGCCCGGTCGTCCTGGTTCTACGTAAAAGAAGTTCCAATTTTCTACACGCCGGTCTTCTATAAATCGTTGCAGAAACAGCCGCGCCGCAGCGGCTTTCTGACGCCGAATGTCGGTAACAGCTCGTTGCGGGGCAAGACTGTCGGATTTGGCTATTTCTGGGCTATCAATCGCAGCTATGACCTGACTTACCGCGGTCTGTTCTATTCGCAGGCCGGCGTCGGGCATCAGGCCGATTTTCGGGGTGCGGTGAACCAAAACACTGGTTTTGACATCTCGCTGTACGGAATCGCCAGCGGGAGTACGAACTCCAACTCGCCCAGCGGTTTGGTGCTGTCGGCCGAAGGAAAGTCCGAACTGGGCAAGGGATGGCAGGCCCGCGGCGAGCTGCGCTATCTGTCTTCGTTCGCTTTCCGGCAGCAGTTTACGCAGTCCTTCGACGAGGCTGTTTCATCGGAGACCCACTCGGTGGGGTTCGTGACCCGGCACTGGTCGGATTTCGGGTTCAACCTGGTGGCGCAACGCAACGTGAATTTTCAAACTGCCGATCCCAACGATCAAATCGTGCTGCGCAAGCTGCCGGAGGTTCAATTCATCACGCGCGAGCACCCGTTAGGAAAGCTGCCCGTATGGATTTCGCTCGATAGCAGCTACGGTCTGGAGCGCCGCAGCCAGCTCTTATTTCAGACCCGCCAGTTCGTGCAGCGCGTGGATTTCGCGCCGCGCATCATGACCGCGCTGCACTGGCGGGGCTTCGATCTGGCGCCGAGCTTCGGCGTTCACGAAATCGCCTACGACTCCAGTATCAACAACAATCATGTTACGGGTGACAATGTGCAGAATTTCGCCCGCGATGTCTCCGTGGACCTATCGTTGCCGGCTCTGTCGCGTATCTTCGATTCACCCAAGTGGATGGGTCGCGGCAAAGGCGCCCGCGTGAAACACGTCATCGAACCGCGGGCCACCTACCGCTACGTCAACGGCATTGAGGACTTCAACCGGGTGATCCGCTTCGATGACACGGACATTCTTTCCAATACGCACGAAGTCGAGTTCTCGGTGACCAATCGACTGCTGTCGAAAGACAGCAACGGCAACGTGTCGGAAGTGCTGAGCTGGCAGCTCTGGTACAAGCGCTATCTGGATCCGACTTTCGGCGGCGCCGTGATCCCCGGCCAGCGCAACGTGCTGGAGAGCACTGTCGATCTGACCGGGATCCCGTTTCTGGACGGACCCCGGCACCAGTCGCCCGTGGTGAGCGTGCTGCGGTACCAGTCGAATCTAAATTTGGAGTGGCGCTCTGATTACGATCCGGTCCGGGGCGGCCTCATCGACAGCGGCGCGAGCGTCGACCGGCGCATCAAGCAATTGTTCGTTTCGGTGGGCGACTACCTGTTGAAGAGCAATCCTCTGCTTGCGGCTCCCGGCTCGAATCAGTTGCGCGGGCAGATTACGTATGGTGGCGATAACCGGCGCGGCTGGAATTACGGGTTCAGTGCCTTTTACGACAACCGGCTGGGCGTGCTGCAGTTCGCGCAGAGCCAGATCACCTACAATAGCGATTGCTGCGGCTTCAGTGTGCAATACCGGCGATTCTCGTTCGGCACACGCAACGAGAACCAGTTTCGCGTGGCATTCGCGGTATCGAACATAGGCAGCGTCGGAACCTTGCGCAAGCAAGACCGAATTTTCTAGTCGTTCTTTGTGCTGCTGCTAGCGGGTTTGCTTTCGGACTTCGTTTCAGAAGACTTCGATTCTGTCGACTTGGAATCGCCCGACTTGGACTCACCCGATTTGGATGACTCGCCCGATTTCGATTCCGCTGACTTGGAGTCGGTCTTGTTCTTAGACGAGGAGTCCCCCTCCGAATCCTTTTTCGAGCTTGAGCCGCCCCGCGCGTAGTCAGTGATATACCAGCCGCTGCCTTTGAAATGCAGCCCGGGTGCCGATATCAGCCGCTCGACCGACCCTCCGCAGCCCTCATGCACCGTAAGCGGGTCGTCAGAGAATTTCTGTATCAGCTCAAACACGTTTCCGCACTTCGAGCATTGGTATTCGTAAAGCGGCATAAAATTTGCGAAGCGCTACTGAACGTTGGTCAACTGCCGCAGCGTTTCGTAGCCATGTTTCAGGATTTCGTCCCCCGCTGGCTTGGCTGGCGGAATATTGACGCCGTTGGCCGGGTCGTCATCGTTTTCGACGATGGCCGTGGTCTCGGATTGCAGCACGTTCGGAGTTACGTGCACGTCCTGGATCGCCTTGCCGCTCGGAGTGTAGTATTTGGCGACCGAGAGAATCACGGCGCTGCCGTCATCCATCGTGATGGCGCGGCGAATGGCGGCGTCCCCGTAGGTTGGCTCGCCCACCAGTTGGGCGCGCTTGGAATCCAGCAGAGCGCCCGCGGCAACCTCGGCCGCCCCCGCAGTCCCGCGATTCACCAGCACCACCAGCGGCAGCTTGGTTATCGCTTTGGAGGACGAAGCGCTATGATCCTGGCGTGCCGATTTCTGACCCTGCGAGTACGTGATGAGGCCCTTGTCCATGAACAAATTGGATAGCGCAATACCTTCGTCAATGGGTCCGAGTCCGCAATAACGCAGGTCGAGCATCAGGCGCTTGGCGCCCTGTTTCTCAAGGTCCGTAATCTTCTGGGCGATGTCTTTCACCCGTCCCGGCTGAAGCGTGGCAGTGGAGATCAACCCGATGGCATCCGGGCCCTCATCGGTGACCAGCTTCGCGCTCACCGCCGGGTACACCAGCGGAGCCCGTACCAGTTTCATCTTTTGCGGATCAGCCTGGCGCGGCGTCAGCACGCTCATCTCGATCGAAGAACCAGGCTCGCCTTGCAGCAGGATCTCGGCGAAGGCCAAAGGCATATCCCGCGTCGCGATATTGTTGATGGATTCGATGACGTCGTTGGTCGAAAGACCGGCTTTGGCGGCGGCCGATCCCGGCAGCGCGTCCACCACCGTCAAATATCCCAATCGTCGGGCCAGAATCAGGCCGACATCTGCTTTGCCGGTGCCCCGTTCCTTCTGATATTGCTTATATTGATCGGCGTTGAGATAGCTGGCGAATGGATCTAAAGCCTCGAGCATCCCGTTGATGGCCCCAGCCGTGACGGCTTTCATGTCGGGTTCCTCGACGTAATCCGCTTTGATATGCGAAAGAACGTCGGTATAGACGCCTAGCTGGGTGTAGGGTTGATCTCCGGCGGGAGCGCCCCGGCCTCGTACGGCTCCGAACAGAAGCAGTATAACTAAACAGGTAGATGATGCTACTACAGCGAATTTAAGACGACCATTCATAAGCGAAAGGCTAAAGCCACCTCTCCTCCTTGAGGATAGCAGGTTGGCTAAACCTGGTCGGGAAGGTGGTCTGCTTGTCAAGGACAATCGAGCTGCGATATCCTAGAGATTCGAATGGCAAACACAGTTTCCGCGCTTAAGCGCGTGCGCATAGCCGAACGCCGGACGGCTGTTAACCGGTCCCGCAAGACTCGTCTGCGGTACCAGATCCGGGCGATGCGGCGGCTCCTCGAGTCAAAAGACACGAAGGCCGCTACTGAGGCGGTCCCCAAGACCTTCTCGGTGATCGACCGCGCCGCCAAGTGGGGCATCATCAAGAAGAACACTGCGGCCCGCTACAAGAGCCGCCTGACGATCAGGCTCCGTAAGCTCGCGGCTTAACGAATACCCGCCTACCGCGCCGTAAGCGCGAGGATCATCTCTTCCATTAAGATTCGATCGTCGGGACGCGCGTCCCGCAGTCCCCGGTCGGCCTCGAACACTCTCTCCACAGCCTGCTCCAGGCGCTCTTTCGAAAACGCCTCCATGGTCTGCTCGATTTGCCGGGCCCGCTCGGGCCACATGCGCGCACCTAGTTTATTGAAGTGCGCCTGGATCTGCCCCGCGCCGCGCACGCCCGCTTCGCGGGCCGCCAGAGCCGTCCGGAACTGCGTGGCGAGGAACGTCAGTGCCAGCGGCATGTACTCACCTGAGCGCGACAGCGTGTCCAGGATTTCGAGAGCCCTCGATCGGTCGCCCCGGCCGAGCGCGGCTACCAGCGCGAAAATCGTGCTCGACTGAGCGTCGGGGACCAGTGCCGCGATATCGTCGCCGGTGATCTTTCGCGCGGCTCCGGCGAACAGCCGCAGCTTTTCGATTTCCATTGCGATGCGGGATGCATCGCCGCCGGTGGCTTCGAGCAGCAACGCCAATTCCGCCAGGCCGAGCTGAATGCCCGCCTCTTTCGCCAGCCGCTGGGCGAGGAAACGCGCGGCCTCCGGCGCAAAGGGACGGAATTCGACCTTCGCCGGAACCGCGGAGAAGAACGCTTCCACGCGCTCGATTCGGGACTTGTCCTCCCCCTCGAATTCGTAACGGGCGCAGTCAATGACCAGGACCACGTCGGGTGTCGGCTCGCGCAAATACGCGCCGAGACCCGCCTGGCCAGTTTCCGCATCGGCATCGTCACCGTCGGTTCGGCCTCGTGGGGCACGGGGGACTGCTGCTTCGGCTCCTGCGAGCCAGATCACGCGCCGCGAGGCGAACAGCGAGAGCGCCCGCGCGTCATCCAGCGCAGCGGCCAGCGGGGTCCGATCGAGATCGTGGCGGGTGAACCCGTTCTCGCGTTCGTCAGGTGGCAGCACGGCATCCAGCAGGGCGCGCCTGCATCGCGTCCGCTCATACGCCTCCGGGCCGAGAAATAGATAGGCTGGCTCCGGACCGTTCTTCGCCAAGCGCGCCAGAAACTGTTCGGGGCTCATCACACTAGTTTAAGAACTTCAGGAACTTCAGAAGTTTTCGAGCACAGCGCTGACAATGGACCGGGCCACCTGCTGTCCTGCGCGCCTCAGCGCCGGTTCGCTTTCTTCGAAGTATTGAGTCGCATCCCGGCTGATCTGATAGGTTTCGCGCACGTCGAAGTTCGGACGCGAGAATAACACTTTGCCGGTGGCCCGCTCGGTCAGGGTGACTGAGAGCGTCACATGCAGCTCAGCGAAGGCGGCGCGCTGGGTTTGGGGATCGTAGATGGTGGGGTAAAAAGAATAGTTGATCACGGTGCCGCGCAGCACCGCGTCCGCCGTATTCGGATCGGACGCCATCCGATAGCGAGTACGGGTGATGAATTCGCGGGAGATCGCCTCCGGAAGCTGGTCGGTCAGCTTGTATCGCGCGGTCAAATTCGTGAAAGCCGGAATGGAGACGGTGCGAATCGTCTTCGGCAGAACGTTGTCAGTGGCCGCGAATCGGTAGCCGCACGACACCAGAAGCAGCGGCAGGAGAGATGGTACATACCGCACGTGCTTCACAGAGCTTCCTTGGCCACCGCCACGGCGTTCTCCGCAGCCAGCCGAAGGTTATCCGACGCCAGCCAGAACCAGGACGCGCGCGGCTGGTTGTGATCGACAGCGATGGCGCCCACGCTCAGGCCGCTCTGGCCCGCCATGCCGACGTTCGAAGGAGGTTCTTCCGTGCGCACATCGAGGCCCGATTCAGCCAATACTTTCGCCAGCGCTTCCGCGCCCGGGTTTTCTTCAAACTCCACCCACGCCGACATGCTGTGCCCATGAAAGACCGGCGCCTGAATCACGCGCAGCGAGGGCATAGGAACGCCCGGCCACGACGTGAGCAGCGACGCCAGATGCTTTTCCACCCGCTGCTCGATGCTTTCCAGAGGCTCCAGGGCTTCCTCGCCGTAGCGCGCCAGCATGTTGAACGCAAGCTGCGTGTCGAATACATCCGTTTTCAGTTTCTGGAACGACAGCACTCCCACCGTCTGCTGCTGCAGTTCATCGAGCCCGCGCTGGCCGCGTTCGCTGGCCGGCTCGAACACGTGAATGACCGACCGCCGGATGGACGCGGCTTTGGAAACGCGCCCCAAAAACATCGCCAATGCGATCGCCGCAGGGTGCGCGATGACCTGTATAGGAGAGTCTGATTGGCGCGGTGTAGAGTCGGCAGAAGGTGCGCGCAAACGTGCTTCGGGCTGCTCCTCAAGGCCACCCGCGAGATCGATCAGACGTGGACCCCCTGCTGGATTTACTTTGAGTGCTCTACGGCTGGAGGCCGGGGAGCCGGCCAAAAACGCGACTGTGGCTCCTGCCAGACTTTCGGCCGAGAGCGGCGCCATGACGATCGGTTCGTCGTCTTCGGCGGCAAGTTTGGCGGATCCATCCGCCGCCGCGGAGATCAGTTGCACACGCGGCGCGGGTTTGGTTTCCCCCAACACTTCGCGGATTTCCTTGGCCAGGAGCGTGTCGCCGCCCACCAGCGCGATCAGAGGACGTTCAGTAAGACTAGCCAACTTGATGCTCCGGTTCCTGCTGCGTGGGCCGCATGCGCCGGCGAACGATGCCTCCCGCGCGGATCACAATCCCGCTCAACGCATAACACACGGCCATTCCGAGCAGCACGGGCTGCGAAAGATCCCAGATCAGGTAGATCAGGATACTCACCACTACGAATGTCAGCGGCGATCGCGGATGCAGCACGCTGACCTCTTTGAAACTGGGGTAGCGCCAGGTGCTGACCATCAGGAACGACAGCAGCCCGAGCAGCGCCAGCCACGCCGCGGAAAATAACCACCACTGCAGAGGTCCATTGTCGACGAAAGCGTAGACGGCGCTCGCCACCATGCCGGCCGCCGCGGGGATCGGCATTCCCACGAAGTACTTGCGATCGGCACGCCCCGGGTTCTTCGGGACGGGATTTACCTGGACGTTGAAGCGTGCCAGGCGCAACGCCCCGCATAACAGAAACAGAAACGCGCAAAAATATCCGGCGCGATGCAGGTGCTCAATGGTAAGGGGAGCCGGGGGCGCGCCGGCGAACTCGATACCCCATGCATAAGCCAGCACGGCCGGAGCGATGCCGAAGCTGATCACATCCGCCAGCGAGTCCATTTCACGGCCGAAATCGCTGGTGGTCTTCGTGAGCCGCGCGATACGGCCGTCCAGACCGTCGAGAAATACCGCGGCGCCGATGGCGATCGCAGCGGCTCGAAAATGCCCGTTTGCACTGGCGGAGGCTTGCGCGGTCAGCAGGGCGCCGCGAAACGCTTCCATCATTGCGTAAAAGCCGAGGAACAGATTGCCGGCTGTGAATATCGTGGGCAAGGCATACGCCGCGCGCCGCGGGCGCCGGTCGGGCGAGCGGGGATCGATCAACCGTTCCTGGAATCGCAATCGTCTCATGCCGCTCATACCGCCTCCGTCATACTGCCTCGCTTAGGGCCGTATCACGGATACGGGCAATGACACTTGAGCCCGCGCTGACACGATCGCCGGGACGCACCATGAGCTCCCATTCAGGGCCCAGAAATACATCGACTCGCGACCCGAATTTGATGAGCCCGATTCGCTCGCCAGGCTCCAGAATATCGCCCGGTTTTTTGTAACAAATGATCCGGCGCGCGATCAATCCGGCGATCTGCTTGAACATAACTCTTGTGCTCACGCCGCCGACGACGCCGTCGACCGTCATGATGTTCTGCTCGTTGGCATCGCTGGCCTGGTCTTTGTTGGCCGCCAGGAACTCGCCTTTCTTGTAATTAACGCAGGCAACCTTGCCCGGAATAGGCGTTCGGTTCACGTGAACATCAAAGACGTTAAGAAAAATGCTGATGCGATTGGCTCCGGACGCGACCGGCCGGATAGCGACTACTTTGCCGTCGGCGGGTGACACGGCGACCGGTCCCGAAGGCGTCCGGCGCTCGGGATCGCGGAAAAAGTTCAGGCAGAACGCCGCCAAAGCGTAAAAGGGCAGCGCGTAGGGCCACCCTAAGAGGTACGTGGCCACGGCCGCGCCGGCCAGCAGACCGCCCGCATAGTAGAAGCCGTACGACAACATCCAACTCTATTGTCGCATTCGGACTAAGGCGTCAGAGGGAGTAGGTTTACCCTCAGTTTTCGGTTGGCTTCTCTTCCACGTGATCGATCACCAGCACGGGCATCGGGCGCTTCTGCATTTCCAGTTTGAGCCCCAGTTGCTTGTTAAGGGCGTCGAAAAGCGTGAGGGCGCCATTCGGATCCGATGCACCAGGCGCGCCGCTTGCTGCCGGCTGCGGAGCGTCTCCGCCCCGTCCTCCACCTCCGCCGCCCTGGCCCAAGCCAGCTGGTGTAAAGTTGAACGTAAAATCCCAGGCGCCCTCGATCCCGGTGGAATCCAAAACGGGGGTGCGAATATAACCCGGCGCAATGTTTGGAAGCAGGTCCGCAAATTGCGCCATGGTCATGTTCGTGCACGTAACGAGCCTGGCAAGTATTGGATTGGTGTCTCTTGGGTCCTTTGAGGCCGGTGCAGGACCTTCCTTCCATGCCGTACGATTCGAGGGATCCGCCTTCTTAAGTTTCGGCTTTGCCGCAAGCAGTGTATACGCAGTTACGGGCCGATCTTCTGTGTGTGTCACGATCTTGAAGCGATCCACAAGAAGCGCCCGCAGCATCAACCGAAGATCATCGAAGTCGACTTGTGGGGCGTTTGCCGGCCCACTTGTAGACACCTTCGCGATGATATCGAACCGCGCCGAATCCAGGAATTTGGGCGCTCCCGCGAGCATTTCGTCACTATTGATGTCCCAGGCAAGCGTGATCAGGGTTTTCAGCGGAAAGTTTTGCACATCGACCCGGCCGTTCTGAATTCTTGCCATTTGATTCGTCGCGCCCGGCATGCTCGGCTTGATATCCGCCACTTCAAACTCCGCCGGCGGGCGAGGCGGGAGGCTGGTTGTCACGCCCGGCGGATTGGCGGTTGGCTTTTGGTTCACACTGTCCACGACGATCACCGCAGCCGGGATCGTTTGCTGGTCCAGCTTCAGCCCGAGTTGTTTATCGACCGCGTCAAAGATGGTGATGGCGTCGGCGCCGGTTATCGCGATCAGGGCGCGAGGGGTGAATTTGAGATCAACATCCCAGGATCCCTTCAGCCCGGTCATATCCACCACGGGGACGCTGAAGTAAGGCCCGCCAAATCCGCGCAGGTTCCGAACAAATACCTCCATGGTCATGTTGCGGCAAGTGACCACCACATACATCACCTGGGCAGGCGGCGCAGGCTGCGGTTGACCCTGGCATCCGGGGCCGCCCGAGCCTTCCGCTTCCTTCAGTTTCGGTTTGCCCTTGCCTACTGTCAGCGCGAACGCGGGCAAGGGCTTCGTCTCGTTGTGGACCACGAGTTTGAAACGGTCGGCCAGCAGGGCCTGAAGCATCAGTCTGAGCGTTTCCGGCGACGTAGAGGGCGGAGCCTTGGCGATCACATCGAACCGGTCCGTTTCGAGCCAACTCGGCCCTCCCAGTACCTTATCAGCATCAACGCCGTAGGCGATTCTGATCATATCCACCATGGTGGCTTTGCGCAGATCATAGCGGCCTGCGCGAAGGACGCCCCCACTCATGTTCAGATTCGTGGCATGGGGGCTCACGTGGACATCGGCGAGTTCAAATGCGGGCGGGGCCTCGGTGGATTGGCCGAATGCGGCGCCAGAGAGAATAGCGATTAAGGGTATGCGGGCGAGTACTCGCATCATATTCCAGCCTCCTGTGACTGAATGCTTAAGTCAATGACGCAGCACGCCGACCGTTACACCGGCAACAATAATGACAATTAGTATATTCCTCGAGCGTTTGCGCTGCCAGGGTGGGGCGAATAATCGTTAAAGGAAGTTTTATTTCCGCGCGGCGAGCACGCTGGCGCCGGCAGGAATACCGACCCGTGAGGGAGGCTGCTTTAGTGTCGCGGAAAACGAAGCAGGCTCATTCGATGTCCGCACCCAGACGGTCTGTGTTGCGCCCTTGGCGAACTGAATCTCCACCGGAATATCGACCGAGAAGTTCTCGTCCACCGCGCTTTGTTCCACTGTGCCTGAAATTTTCCACGAGGGCGCTTTTCCTTTAACGGAGTAGCGCACGTGCAGCGTCGGGATACCGGTAGAGTAGATCCAGTTGTCGAAGAAGGCCTCCAACGATTCCGCGGAGGCGCCGGGCGGCGCCGACTTCTTCACCAGGTCGAGAAGGTCCGCCGTGCCAACCGAACGAAATTGGAACTGCCTGCGCAGTTCCGCCAAAACCTTGAGGAACCGATCGTTCCCCAGACGCTTCCGGAGCATATGCAGAACCCAGGCGCCCTTCTCATAAGTAATGACGCGGTACGCTTCGGGTGATTTCGCCGCCTCAAGGCGATAACCCCAAGTTACGGGTCCGGACGATTCCACCGTCTCGCTGTCTGCCCCGGTTTTGAGCAAATCGGCCTGGAAATCCGCCATGACCTCTTCCAGAGCTTTGGAGCCTTTCTTCTTCTCGAGCCAAAGCAGCGCGGAATAGTGGGCCAGCGCTTCTAGCAGCCATTCATCCTGATAGCTCTTGCTGGTAACGATGTTGCCCCACCATTGGTGCGCGACTTCGTGCGCCACCATCAAATCGGAAAAGAAGGTCTGCAGGGTCGCGCTGCGCGTCGACGGAGGCCGCTCCTTGGGATCCAGATAGGAGAGCGTCGATAAATACACCAGGCCAGGAAATCCTTGTCCGAAGGTGCCCGGAATGGGCGACACCGTCAGTACCTTCAGCGGAGGCGGGCCGAATAGTGCGGTGAAATACTGGAAACACGCCGATACATCCGTCGCCACAGTCGTCAGCCGTGCCAGAGGATCGGGCGGAGGGACGTTCTGCACGATGGTCGTCAGTACTTCCCGCCGGGGCGCGCGGGGATTATCCTGTACGACCCGCGTAATGGTGTCGATCCTGGGAGGCGGCTGCAGCGCCGGATCGAGGCCGCGGTTTCCGAACACGTCCACGGTCAGCCCGGCCACGGTAGCCGAACTCTTTTCGTACTCGCCGAGGTTGAATCCGGCTACGCGAATAGGCACGGGGATGCGACGCTCCGCGACACGCCACTCGCCGTCGAGATGGTCCGCCACAATGTCGCCGGGAGTGACCAGGGTGAGACGCTTGGGATAGCGGAACACCAGGTCATAATCGGCGAAAGCCGAGCCGCTGCGGGGATACCAATTAGATCGCCCACCCACGGAATAGACTCCGTTGCCGTAATTGGTGATGAGCGCTCCTTCATGCTCAAACTCCACCTGATGTACGGTTCCGGGAGCCAGGAAATCCGGCGAGGTCAGCAAAAAGACGTCGTTTTCGTCCGCCCGTAGAGCGCGGCTGCGGGTGGACTCGCGGATCAGCAATTCAGCGGGTGCGCCATCAATCCGCGCTGCCGTCACCTGCTCGGCGCGCGAAACTTCGAAAGCGAACGCCCGCCGCGGTAGGGCTCCGACCTTCAGACTGGCGCGGGTGGTCGCTCGCAGTCGTAGATTTTCGTCGAGCGAGGCATCGATATTGAATTTGTTCAGCGAAAAGGGCGGCTCGGGAGGCGCGACTGAGCCGGTCCGAAAGCGCCGCGCAACAAAACTGGTCCACACGTCATAAACAACGCGCTGATTGCGCTCCATCAACTGGCCTGCCAGAATCTGTTCGGGCGCGGTGGGATCGTACAGAACGTCGAAATTCCCCAGCTTTCTGCCGCCCAGCGCGGCTAAAAAAAGCCCGTCCGTACGTCCGGGGGAAAGCAGATCGCCCGCGATCCGCGGCGCGAAGCTATCTAAGATGTTCGCAACCACCGGCGTCCAACGTTCGGCCAGCAGCGGACCCATCTCCGGAACCTTGCGACCCGAGCCCTGCCTTTCGATGCTCTCGAGCAGTGCGCGCCCCGAGCCGTCGGTGAACATCAGCAGCGCGGTATGAAAGTGTTCGTTGAGATTGGGGGATCCGGTAAAACGCGCCAGCGACTGACGCTCACCGCGCTGGGGTGGGAGAAGGAGAATCTCGCCGTCACCTCCCTCCACATCCCCCGTGAAAATCGCAGCGATGCGCTCGCCTGAGACTGGTTTGGAAAAAATCAGGTACCCGTCATTAAAATACAGCCGGATATCTTCTTTGTAGAGGCTGAGGTCGCGGACGCGATAGCACTGATCGAGATCGAGGCCGGCATCTCTGACGGCGCGCGCGGTTTCAGCGGCGGTGGGACCGGCGGCCCAACCGGCGGCCGGCAGGACCAAAAGAAATAGAACTCTTCGAAACACTTACCCCCGGCTCTAGATGAACATTTCCTCGTCGACGGTGACTTGATCCGGGCTGGGCCGCGAGCCTCGCAGCAGGAAGTGGAGCGCGGCGCGCACTCCGGCGGCCACACCGTTGATCCCGCGGATGGGCGCCAGGATTCCCCTGTGAACCAGCTCGACGGTTTCCTGGGCGCGAGACAGGGCGTCGTCCACCACGATTTCGACGTGCGCCATCTGGTTGCGGGTGCGGACGGAAGCGTCTTGGAGCAGTTCCTCCACCGTCTCCATTTGCCGCTTGGCGACATCGAGAATCTGGTTGGTCCTGGTCGTGATTTCGACGATCTTGATCCGCGCTTCGTCCACGGCCGTACGCGACGTTTCGACCAAAGCCTCTACTTTCGTAGCTAGCGGCATAATACGGTCGCGCAATTCCCGCGAAGCCTTGTAGGTGCCGTACAGCATGGCTGCCTGAAATATCAGGGCAATCGCGGAAATCGCGACAAACGCTGCAATCAGTGCAAGAAATATTGTCTGGTTATCCATAGAACTCGCGCGCGAGCCCTCCTTCCGCGCGCCCCGGCCGCACCGGCTTCGATTATTCGGGCTGCGGCGTCCTGAGCGCTTCGCGGTACGCCTGTTTGCCTGCGTCTACCGCCGCAGACAGATTCTCTTTATGCCGCCGGATCGAATCTTTGCTGCGGTCGAGCGCATCGGTCGCCGAATCGCGCAACTCCTCGGCGCGACGTTTCACGTAATCCGTGCCCTCATCCGCTTTATTCCGGAGAAAATCGCGGGTCTCAGCGCCGGACTTCGGTGCGAACAGCACCCCCACGGCCACGCCTAATCCCAGGCCGAGGAAAAAGTAAGACAGCTTGTTGTCGTCCTCCATCTACGTACTCCTTTCAAATAGATCGCCAATGCCACTCACAGCATAGCAATGTGGGAAGCACTCTGCTGATCCGGTCAAGATGTGCTTCGTTTCCCAAATTCTCAAGGCTGTTGGTATCGCGCGGCGTGGCGCGCGCAGTGTTCAGGCCGGCCGTCGCGGCACCCAGCAATTCGGAGTGACTACGAATACCACCTCGCCACGTTGATTCCGCGCGGTGGATCGGAGTTTCACGATTCCGTGAGTTGGTTGGGATTTAGAAGGACGGATTGCGAGTACTTCCATCTCCACCTGGATCGTATCGCCGGGACGAACCGGCTGGGGCCACTCGATCGCGTCCACGCCGAGTCCGAGCAGCGGCAGGCCGCCCAAGAGATTTGAATCGACGAACAGCCGCATCACCAGCGCCGCGGTGTGCCATCCGCTGGCGATCAATCCGTGGAAGGGACCGCGCGCGGCCGCCTCCGGATCGACGTGCATCGGTTGCGGATCATAGCGCCGCGAGAAGTCAACGATATCCTCTTCGGTGACCGTCACGGATCCAGTCTGGATCTTCTCACCCACCTGAAGATCCTCTAAATAGCGGTAAACAGTTTCAGTAGGGTTCACAGTTTTAGAAGAGCCCGGAGGCGCTTGGTCTGCACGCGGCTGACAGGGATCTCGGTCTGCTTCTTGTCGTCCATCCTGAGTTGGAAGCTGGACTTAAACCAGGGGATCACCTCTTTGATCCGGTGGATGTTCACCAGATAGGAGCGGTGCACGCGCCAAAAGGTATCGGGATCGAGGTTGGATTGCAGCTCCTCGATGGTCCGGTAATTGGACTGACCTTCGAGGTTGCTGGCGACCACAGTGATCAGGCCATCGTCGATGGTGGCGTAGACCACGTCCTGGGCATCGACGATGAAGTTGCGCTGGTTGCTCCTCACCAGGAGCTTGCTCCGTTGCAGCGCCGGCTTGGGCGACGCCGGCTCGGGTTGAGCCGCCTTGGCGCGATCGTTTACGGCTTTGCGGGCTCGGTCAACCGCTACGGTCAGCCGTTCCTTGTCCACCGGCTTGAGGACGTAATCAAGGGCCTCCCATCGGAAAGCTTCGACGGCGTACTGATCGTAAGCGGTCGCCATGACGAAATAAGGAAGCGGGATATCCTGTTCGCGGAGTTTTCGGATCACGCCCATGCCGTCCAGGCCGGGCATCTGAACGTCGAGAAAGACCAGGTCCGGCTCGAGCTTCTGAATCAACTCGACAGCCTCCAGGCCATGCCGCGCCGAGCCGATCACCTCGATATCGGGGAAATCCTTGATCAGGTACGCGAGCTCGTCCTGCGCGAGTTTTTCATCGTCCACGATGATGGCGGTGAGCGTAGCGGTAACCCGATCCTGCATCGGCTGCTATTTTAGCTTACCCCTCACACTCACCGCCCAAGCAGTTCCAAATAGCGGTCGCGCGACATC
Organism: Bryobacterales bacterium; assembly: GCA_025463005.1. Taxonomy (GTDB): domain Bacteria; phylum Acidobacteriota; class Terriglobia; order Bryobacterales; family Bryobacteraceae; genus Palsa-187. The sequence continues at coordinate 17,162 of JAOAPR010000217.1, forward strand.
CCGGCGCTCCGAAGGTTATTCTTGATAACGAAGACCGGTACAGAGGAATACTTCGGAATTACGACCGGACGAATAACTCCCGGCTTGGAGAAGATCATGTGATCTCCCTCCTGGCGTACGAA